>SVSW01000048.1 GCA_015064095.1 Oscillospiraceae bacterium
ATCTCCGAGAAGGACGGAAAGTACGTCATCAACGCAGACGAGTGCCTTGATTGCGGTGCTTGCGAGGGTGCTTGCCCCGTTGGTGCTCCCAAGGCAGAGTAATCGGAATACTGCCTATTAGGGTCGGCTCAACGCCGACCCTTTAAATTTAGGAGCTTTATGGAAGTTAAGATAAACGAAAATATAACGCTTTTCGCCACGGGCGGTCAGCCGTTTACGACGGACACCTATCTGCTCGCTGCTTTTGCGACAAAAAAAGCTCGGCTCGCGGCAGAGCTCGGCTGCGGCAGCGGCTCATGCTCACTGCTGCTCGCGGCACGTGAAAAGTTCAATAAAATAAAAGCTTATGAGCTTCAGCCCACGCTTTTTGAGGCCGCTAAAAAGAATGTTGAAAAAAACGGATACGGAGAGGTCATCGAGGTTATATGCGACGATGTTCGGAATATCCCGCGTACCGAGAGCTTTGATGCGGTGCTTGCAAATCCGCCGTATCTGAAGGTCTGCGGAAAATTGAGCCCCGACAAAGAAAAGGCGATCGCCCGCCAGGAGCTTTTCGGCGGAGTTCATGAATTTGCCGCAGCGGCATCGCGTATGCTTAAAACGGGCGGCACTTTTTACTGCGTTTACCGCCCTGACAGACTGACGTCTCTCTTTTCGGCTATGCGCGAAAACAGGCTTGAACCGAAGATCATGACTTTCGTTCATCATAAAGCCGCGTCCGATTCCTCTATGGTGCTCGTTGCAGCAATAAAGGACGGTACGGAGTCAGTGCGGCTGACAAAGCCGCTTATCATGAACGGCGAGGACGGTATAATGACGCCCGACGCGCAAAGAATATATGATACATGCAGCTTTAAGGATTTTCTCTCATGAAAGAATTAAAAAGGATTTTAAGCTTTACGCGGCGCGCGATCGACGATTACGAAATGATCGCGGAGGGTGACCGCATAGCCGTCGGAGTGTCGGGCGGCAAGGATTCGCTCACACTGCTCTGCGCACTCGCCGAAATGCGGATATTTTATCCGAAAAAATTTGAGCTTGTTGCGATCTCTGTGGATATGGGCTTTGACGGCTCGGATTTTTCTGAGATCTCGGAGCTTTGCTCACGGCTTTCCGTACCTTTTTACAAGGTAGATACTCAAATATCAAAGATAATCTTCGAGGCAAGGAAAGAGGCTAACCCATGCTCGCTTTGCGCAAAAATGCGTCGCGGTGCGCTCCACTCCGAGGCTCGGCGGCTCGGGTGCAACAAGGTCGCGCTCGGACATCATTTTGATGACGTTGTCGAAACGTTTATGCTCAATCTGTTTTTCGAGGGTCGGCTCGGCTGCTTTCAGCCCGTCACATATCTTTCGAGAATGGACATAACGCTCATTCGCCCGATGATCTATATGCCAGAAAAGGACGTGCGGTATTTCGCCGCAAAGGCAGACCTTCCGATCATGAAATCGCCCTGCCCCGCGGACGGAAACACAGAGCGCGAAGAAATGAAAAAGCTGCTTTCGGAGCTTGAACGCAACAACAAGGGTCTGCGTTACAGAATATTCGGCGCAATACAGCGCGGCGAGCTTGACGGTTTTCACGAAGCCGGACGGGGCTCCGGAATAAAATCTTATGAAGAAGATTTGGAGGATAACCGATGAAAGAACTCTCACCTCTTGCAAAAAGAATAATTATTTGCATAATTTTGACGCTCGTTGTCGGCGCTGCGGTGTTTTATGTGTGGCTGCCGCCTCTTAATCCTCAGTCCGAGGATTTTTGGTCGTTTTTAAGCCTGCTGACGATCGTCGCCTGCTTGCCGTTCTTCGGACTTAAACTCACGAAAAAGAATGTTCGCGGAAAAGGCTCAGTCAGCATTGAAAAGGACGGCAAATTCCGAAAATGGATACTGATCGTCATCGCAGTTCCGATCGTTATTCCGATAATCGGCGGCTTTGCCTCATCAACGCTTTTCAATGCGAAGGACTACGCCTCGGTCATTAGCGTTACGGAGTCGGATTTTGCAGCAGATATGCCCGAATCCACCGAGATCACGAATATCGCACTTATGGATACGGATTCGGCTCGCATGCTCGGAAATAAGGAGCTCGGCTCGCTTTCCGACGTTATCTCGCAGTACAATCTCAGCGATTATTATACACAGATAAACTACAAGGGCTCGCCAAAAAAGGTTGCAAACCTTGAATATGACGACTTTTTCAAATGGTTGGGCAACAAGGATAAGGGCGTGCCCGGCATGGTCATGGTCGACCCCGTCGGAAGCAGCGCCGAGTATCTGAAATTCAAAAAGCCGATGTACTACGTTGAGAGTGCGTTCTTCGGTCAGGATCTTTTCCGAAAGCTGCGTTTCTCTTATCCCACAAAGATATTCAACTCTGTGAGCTTTGAGATCGACGAGAACGGCGATCCTTATTATATCGTCGCTTGCTCCCGTCCGCAGGTCGGTCTGTTCGGCGCGCACGATATAGAAGAAGTCATAATATTTGACCCCTGCGACGGATCGAGCGAGATATATCCCGTTGAAGAAACTCCGTCCTGGATCGACATCGTTTATACGGGCCAGCTCGCTTGTGAAAAATATAATTGGCACGGAACTCTCTCCGGAGGATTTTTTAACAGTATAATCGGCAATGTCGGCTGCAAGGTAGCAACGGACGATTTCGGTTACATCGTTATAGGTGACGACGTTTGGTATTTTACCGGTGTCACCTCCGCCGTATCAAGCGACAAATCCAACATTGGATTTATAATCTCAAACGCTCGCACGGGCGAGTATAAATTCTATCCCGTCATCGGCGCCGAGGAGCACTCCGCTATGGCGGCGGCTCAGGGCGAGGTTCAAGAAAAGGGATACGTCGCCTCTTTCCCCTCTCTTGTAAATATCGCGGGGGAAGCGACCTATATCATGGTGCTAAAGGACGCTGCGGGACTTGTTAAGCTCTACGCGCTTGTCAACGTTGAAAATTACAGCATAGTCGCAACGGGCACGACACAGACCGAGGCGATGAACGCCTACAAGCTGCTCCTTCGCCAAAACGACGTTGATATTGGCGATACCGAAACCGATAAAAGTACCGATATCACGGTTGAAAATGTCCGTATCATTGAAAATTCGGGCGTTTCGACGGTTTATGTCACAGCCGAGGGCGGCAATGTTTACAAGGGCTACCTCTCAACCGACGAAGCTTTGATACTGGTTCGCACCGGCGACAGGCTCACGGTTTCTTACACCGAAACAGATACCGCACGGATATTCCTTATATCAAGCTGGAATTTTTCAGAATAAAACAAAAGGCATATACGCGATAACGCGCATATGCCTTTTGTCAACAGTAGTATATTCTTAAATATATAACCGTTTAAATTACTGAGCGTTCTTTCTCTTCTCGAAGCACTCGCTGCAGTAAACCGGTCTGTCACCGGAGGGCTGGAATGTAACCTTTGCTACACCGCCGCAATCGGCGCAAACAGCCTCGAAGTACTCACGGGGAGCCTTGCCTGCGTTCTTTCTTGCATCTCTGCAAGGCTTGCAGACCTTCGGCTTGTTCATAAAGCCCTTCTCTTTGTAGAATGCCTGCTCACCTGCTGTGAACACAAATTCCTTGCCGCATTCTCTGCAAGTAAGAGTTTCATCAACAAACTCTTCGG
The DNA here is from genome assembly GCA_015064095.1 of Oscillospiraceae bacterium. GTDB lineage: Bacteria > Bacillota > Clostridia > Oscillospirales > CAG-272 > RGIG3994. The sequence goes on from SVSW01000048.1 coordinate 3,649, forward strand.
TGGTGGTTACAACCTCTTCTTCGTTGTACATTGCTTTTCCTCGCTTTGTAAAATACGTATTTTTTCGCCCACGGACGGATTTTACCGCCATCTTCGGTCGCCCGACGCTCTGTTTGAGCTACAAAAGGCATATATACTATGTGTTTTTTTCGCCGACGGCGGCACGCAATTTCGCGCGTATCCTCGACAGAGCATTGCTTATCGACTTTGCATCGCGCGAAAGCAGATCTCCTATCGCCTTCGGTGTTTTCCCCTCAAGATAAAGTATCCAAACTCGCTTTTCGTATTCCGAAAGATTTTCGTCTATCAATCGGCGGACCTCGTCCTCCGACTCAAGCTCAAGAAGATACGTATCCGGCTCATCAGACGAACGAAGCTCCGAAACCTCGTCTATCGAAAGTATCTCAACCCCATGACCTTTTTTGGAGCGAATTCTCGATACAAGCGCATTCCTCATGCAGATCTTTGCGAAAAACCCGAACTCGACCTCGCTTTTTTCGGCTTCATATCCTCGAACAGCTGAGAAAAATGCTACGCGAAGCTCCTGGATCAGATCCTCCCGGTCCTCGCGCGCGTCATATTCTATTAGGTATTTCGCAGCCATTGACAAAAGCAAAGGCTCGTACATTGAAAGAAGCTCTGAAAATGCTTGATCGTCTCCCTTTTGAGCTTTCGACAAAAGCAGATTTATCTCGGCCTTTTCACTAACCTTGCTTTTTTTTTGCATTTGAAGATCCTTTTCGTATAAAAAAATGTTAATATTTTTTTACATCTTATCGTCATTATATCACATAAAGACAAAATGTCAATAGATTTTTTGATTTTTTTTGGTAATTTTGCGACAAAATTTGTCAATTAAACAGATAATTCACGTTTCCTGCGAGCAAAGCGTTGACACCCCTGAAAATCGCTTCCGGTCTTTCGGCAAAATTTGCTTTCATTCGATCTGCGCGGTTCTTTGAATCAACGATCAGCTCTGTTCGGAATATCTCCTCTCCCTTTTCGGTAAAGGTGCATGAAACCTTATATTTCCCGTTTTTTGCCTCGGTGACGGTGCAACGAGCCTCGATCCCGCGCTTTTTGAAATTCAGATAGCGCAGAGCGCAAGCAAGGCTCTGATCAAGAACCGACGAAAGTATATCGCTTTTAAGCTCCGCCGCAACGATCCTTCCGCGCTGAGTGACCATATAGAGATCATCTCCGCGTTCGTCCTTACCGACACACTCAACAAGCTCGTCATCGAGCATCTCGGCAAAGCTCTCCGCAAAATCGAGATACATGACATAATCTGTCTGCATGATTATATCATTCACGGTGAAAAAATCCAGCGGATAATTTATATTTTCCATAAGATAAAGCACGAATATCTTAACATTTCTCTTTGATCCTACATTAGATGACATTGATAATTCTCCTTCCCTGAAATCAGCATAAATTATTTTATCATAAATCTGTTCAATTTTCAAGGGGTTGCAGATGCTTTGTTTTCAAGGTTTTGACCGAATTTGAACATCTTTGAAACCCTTGAAAATCGGTGTGGTTAGTATCTCA
>SVSW01000049.1 GCA_015064095.1 Oscillospiraceae bacterium
CCCTTCTCGTCGCTTGCGATATTTACCGTCCTGCGGCTATAAAACAGCTTCAGGTCGTCGGCGCGCAGCTTGATATACCCGTTTTCGAGATGGGTGACAAGATCTCTCCTGTCAAGATCGCCGAGGAAGGTCTCAAATATGCGATCGCTAAGGGATACGACATGGTGTTCATCGACACCGCCGGCCGTCTTCATATCGACGAGGAGCTCATGGCTGAGCTTCAAGCGATCAAGGGAAAGGTCGATCCTACCGAGATCCTTCTCACAGTTGACTCAATGATCGGTCAGGACGCCGTCAACGTTGCGAAGACATTTAACGAATTGCTCGATATCTCGGGCGTTATCCTAACCAAGCTCGACGGCGACACCCGAGGCGGTGCGGCACTGTCGATCAAATATATCACAGGTAAGCCGATCAAGTTTGTTGGCACGGGAGAAAAGCTCGACGCGATCGAAGCCTTCCACCCCGACCGCATGGCAAGCCGGATCCTCGGTATGGGAGATGTGCTCTCACTTATCGAAAAGGCAGAGGCTGCATACGACGAAAAGAAGGCAGCTGAGCTTGAACAAAAGATCCGTCAGTCCATCTTTACACTTGACGATTATCTTGATCAGTTCAAGCAACTGAAAAATATGGGAAGCATGGATCAGCTCATGGGCATGCTCCCGGGAGTCAAGCCCGGTGCTCTTAAAGATGCAAAGGTCGACGAGAAAGCTCTCGCACGCACAGAGGCGATCATTCTTTCAATGACGCCGGCGGAGCGCAACCGTCCCGAGGTCCTCAACGCCTCACGCAAAAAGCGTATTGCCGCGGGCTCGGGAACATCAGTTGAAGAAGTAAACAAGCTGCTTCGTCAATTCGATCAGATCAAAACCCTTATGAAACAGTTTGCCGGTGGCGCAAAGCGCGGAAAATTCGGCAAAATGAAATTACCCTATTAAAAAACAAAAAAATATAAACAATTTTTTGGAGGAAAACAAAATGGCAGTTAAAATCAGACTCAGAAGAATGGGCGCAAAGAAAGCTCCCTTCTACCGCGTTATCGTTGCGGACAGCCGTTCGCCCAGAAACGGCAGATTTATCGAGGAGATCGGTACTTACAATCCCCTTACAGAGCCGGCAGAGGTCAAGATCGATGCTGAGGCAGCAAAGAAGTGGATCGCTAACGGCGCACAGCCTACCGAGACCGTTAAGTCTCTGCTCAAGAAGAACGGCATCATTGACTGATCAATCGGTGAATTCAGATGATCGATCTTAAAGAGACATTAACCGATATTGCTCGCGCTCTCGTTGACTCCCCCGATGAAGTCACGGTAATCGAGTCTGTTGACGGTAACACCGTCAATCTTACACTCAGCGTTGCCGCGGACGATATGGGTATGGTCATCGGCCGCCACGGAAAGATCGCAAAGGCAATCAGAACCGTTATGAAGGCCGCAGCCAACTCCTGCGACAAAAGGGTCAATGTTGAGATCAAGTAAATCAAAAACGCAAGGCGGGCATTTCCCGCCTTGCGCTTTTTTAGGAGACTAATTTATGATAAAAAAATATTTACTCGCTCTCGATCAAGGAACAACAAGCTCTCGCGCGATAATTTTTGCGCGCGGAGGCAAGATCGTTGCCTCGGTACAGCGCGAGTTCAAACAGTATTATCCGCATAAGGGCTGGGTCGAGCACGATGCCGACGAAATATTTGACACGCAGCTTTTAGTTGCCAAGGAAGCCATTAAAAAGGCTGAGATCGACCCAAACGAGATCGCCGCAATAGGTATAACCAATCAGCGCGAGACCTCGATAGTTTGGGACAAGGCAACCGGCAAGCCCATATGTCCTGCCATCGTTTGGCAGTGCCGCCGTACGGCAGAATACTGCGATGAGCTGAAAGCCGAGGGCTTGACCGATAAGATACGAATGAAGACCGGTCTTGTTATCGACGCGTATTTTTCGGCAACAAAGATTCGCTGGATACTCGACAACGTATCGGGCGCACGCGAACGCGCGGAGCGCGGCGAGCTGCTTTTCGGTACGGTCGATGCTTGGCTCATCTGGAAATTGACCGACGGCAGAGTTCACGCAACCGATGTTTCAAACGCCGCGAGAACGATGCTTTTCAATATTAACACACTTCAATGGGACGAAGAACTGTTAAAGATCTTCGGAATACCGAGCTCAATGCTCCCGACCGTGCTTCCGTCAAGCGGAATTTTTGGACAGACCGATATGTTTGGTGCTTCTGTTCCGATTGCAGGCGTTGCCGGCGACCAACAGGCGGCTCTTTTCGGTCAATGCTGCTTTTCACACGGCGATGTTAAAAATACATACGGCACCGGCGGATTTATGCTCATGAACACAAAGGATAAGCCTATATTCTCCGAAAACGGACTTGTCACAACCGTTGCATGGAGCCTTGACGGCAAAGCGGATTACGCACTTGAAGGCTCGACCTTCGTTTGCGGTGCGGCGATACAATGGCTGCGCGATGGGCTGGGACTTATAAAAACAGCCGCCGAGACCGAGGCTATGGCACTCGAAGTTCCCGACAACGGCGGCGTTTACGTCGTTCCTGCTTTTGTCGGACTTGGCGCGCCCTACTGGGACGCATACGCGCGCGGAGCAATTCTCGGTATCACTCGCGGTATTACGAAAAATCACATTGTTCGCGCAACTCTTGAATCAATGGCTTACCAAACAGCCGATCTGCTCTTTACCATGCAGAAGGACTGCGGTGCGAAGATTTCGTCCTTGAAGGTTGACGGCGGCGCTTCCTCAAACAATTTTCTGCTTGATTTTCAGGCTGATATACTCGATATGCCCACGATCCGCCCAACCTGCATTGAAACCACGGCGCTCGGAGCTGCAAATCTTGCCGCCCTCGCGGTAGGATTTTACTCGTCGCTTGACGAGATAAGCTCGTCTTGGGCAAAGGACCGAGTGTTCCTGCCTTCAATAGACGCCGACCGTCGCTCTCGGCGCATTGAAATGTGGCACAAGGCGGTTGGAAGAACGCTTAATTGGCTATAAATAAAAACAGCACGCTTTGCGTGCTGTTTTTATTTCGCTCAGTCAGCGTATACGCTAACCTGCTTTTTGTCCTTTGTCTTGTACTCAAACTTTACTTTACCGTCGGTGAGTGCAAAGAGTGTGTAATCCTTACCAACTCCGACATTCTGACCGGCAAGTATAGCGGAGCCGCGCTGTCTGACAATGATATTGCCCGCAACGACATGAGCACCGTCTGCCTTCTTAACGCCGAGACGCTTGGATTCGCTGTCGCGGCCGTTCTTGGTAGAACCGACGCCCTTTTTATGTGCAAAGAACTGTAAACCGATTCTCAACATCGTTTTTTCCTCCGTTATTATTAGTTTGCGGCGTAATCCCGATCGACCACTTCGACCGTGAGATTTTCATAATATTCCTCGGCAAGATCATTAAGCTGATAAAAATATCCGCAAAAAACTCCCGAAACTGCGTAACGCTTTTTCTCGTCATCTTCAAATTCGGCAAGTGCCGCCTTTGACATGACCTTGATATTCGTTGCGCCATCGTCTACCGAGTAATCAACATCTGAGGCATATGCTATCTCGATCGTGTTAACGATGAGCATCGTCATAGCGGAAAGTGCCGCGCACAGGATATCCTGTCCTTCATCGGCATAACCCGTATGACCTTCTTCCTCAAATCCGTAGAAGCTGCCGCCGCTTCTTAAAAATGTGATCTTTGTCATTAGCCTTCGATAGCTGTGATCTGAACCTTAGTGTAAGGCTGTCTGTGACCGATTTTCTTTTTCTCGTTCTTCTTCGGCTTGTACTTCATAACGTAGATCTTCTTTGCCTTGCCGTTTTTGAGCACATTTGCAGTGACCTTAGCACCCTCGATAACGGGTGTGCCGAACTTGACTGCCTCGCCTGCGGAAACTGCCATTACACGGTCAAATGTAACGGTTTCGCCTTCAGCAACATCAAGCTTTTCGATGAAGATGATATCTCCCTCGTTGACCTTGTACTGCTTTCCGCCTGTTTCGATAATAGCAAACACGAAAAGCACCTCTCTTTCTCATAGACTCGCTTAGTGGGCGGCGTTTCTTATTAGAAAACGCACTTAAAAGAGCCGACACATCATGCGGCAGTATATTATACCATGTTATTTGTTCGTTTGTCAAGCCTTTTTTTAGTTTTTCTTGACTTTTTTCGCATTTTTTTATATAATGAACGTAATATCAAAAAAGGTGGAAAAAATGAAGCTCGAAACTCTTGAATCGGCATACCGTCGGCTTGTCAAAAAGAAATACACAACGCGCGCAGATCTCGCAAGGAACTGCGATTTTTCTCTTATGACCGCAACGAACGTTGCGCGTGAGCTTATCGATCTTGGGCTGGTTTTCGAGCGAAAGCTGACGGGCGGAACGAAAAAGCTCTCGGCATATGATATGGAATATACTTTTGTCAAGGCAGATCTCAATGAGATAACGATGACTGTGTTTGATAAATCGATGAAGACCGTGCACACGGATTTTGCGCGCCGTAATTTCAGCTTTCCGTTGGTCGAGGATATTTCAATATTTTTGCAAGGCAGGTATGAGCAAAGCGATATCTTCCCTTGCCTTTTTGTCGGCGGTGTTCCGGAGGTCGAGCTGGAAATATTCTCCGATCTTCTGCCGGTCTTTGCCCCAATACCGGACGGCGAAAAAGATATAAAACGCTTCATGCGCGAATATATGCTAAAATCAAAAACAGAACAAAAAGCACTTGCAAATATCACTGAAATGTGATATAATGTTCTGCGTGAATGCTCCCCAAACGAAAATCACAATTGAATATCACGCCTGCATAGTTAAATGGATATAATAACCCCCTCCTAAGGGGTAGTTATGGGTTCGATTCCCGTTGCGGGTGCCAAAAAGCGCCGTTAGGCGCTTTTTTATTTTAGCAATTGACAAATTTCTTCAATTGTGATATACTGTATTTGCTACACAAATCGAATAAACCTAGCTCAGAGTGGGCATTTTTATCTTTGGTAAAAATGCATACTCCCTTTTCTGCGTGCTCTGGCTAGTGGTAAAGATTTGTGTAGCAACAATTGGAGGTGCGTTTTTCGTGCGCTCCGATTGGGGCGCACT
>SVSW01000050.1 GCA_015064095.1 Oscillospiraceae bacterium
CGAGCTTGCAGATCTCCGAGCGGCAAATGCGAACCCATATTCCAATCGCTTCGCTCTCGGAGTGGCTTCGTGCGCGGAGCGCATCGCCAAAAAAAACAGGCACTCACAAGAGTGCCTGTTTTTTTGGTGACCCGTACGGGAATCGAACCCATGTTACAGCCGTGAAAGGGCCGTGTCTTAGCCGCTTGACCAACGGGCCGTGTCGGCCTCACCTTTTGGCGAGACCGTGGTAGCGGAAGTCGGATTTGAACCAACGACCTGCCGGGTATGAACCGGATGCTCTAGCCAGCTGAGCTATTCCGCCACAGCTTGAACATTATAACATATATTATTCCCGTTGTCAACACTTTTTTTGCGTTTATTTTTTTGTTTTTTTAATTGTTAAAAAAATAACCCAATTTTGTCTATTATTACTATTGAAAATTGTGCAATTATACTATATAATATTATATATATGATTAGAAGTTAGGAGAAACAGACTTGAAACATACTTTTAAAGGCGGCACACACGTTGAAGAACATAAAAACACTGCGGGCTGTGCCATCGAAAAGATGGAAGCGCCGAAAAAGATTTCAATTCCATTATCCCAGCATATTGGCGCACCTTGCCGTGCGACAGTAAAGGTCGGAGAATATGTTACTCGCGGGCAGATGATCGGAACTGTTGAAAACGCACTCGGCTGCCCTGTCCATTCGAGCGTTTCGGGAACTGTCGTTGCCATTGATTCAAGAAACAACGCGCAGGGTATGCCCGTTGAAAACATAATAATCGAAAATGACGGGCAGGGAACGATATGCCCCGATATAAAGCCGCTTGACCGGGATTATCATGAGCTTTCGGCAGAGGATCTGATAGAGAAGATCCGTCTCGGCGGTGTTTCGGGAATGGGCGGTGCGATGTTCCCGACATATGCAAAAATAAAGTCGGCACTGGGACGGGTCGACCGTGTTATAATCAACTGTGCCGAGTGCGAGCCTTACATAACGGCAGACTGCCGAGTAATGATCGAAAAAACCGAGCAGATGTTCGGCGGTATTCGTATACTGCTTCATATTTTCGGTCTTGACCGCGCATATGTCGGCGTTGAGGACAATAAGCCCGAGTCAATAGAGGCCATGCAAAAACTTGCAGGCGACGATATCGAGATCTGCGTTTGCAAAACCAAATATCCGCAGGGTGACGAGCGCCAGATGATGTATGCTTTAACGGGCAGAAAGCTGCCGCCCGGAAAGCTGCCGGCGGATATCGGTTGCGTTCTTTTTAATGCTTCGAGCTGCGTCGCGGTATACAATGCGGTCGTTCTCGGAATGCCGCTTGTTGAGCGTGTTATCACGGTTGACGGTGACTGCATAGTAAACCCTAAAAATGTTTTAGCACCGATCGGAGCGTCATACAGCGATCTTGTTGAATTTTGCGGCGGTTTGAAAAAAGTCCCGTATATGCTTATATCCGGCGGACCTATGATGGGGGCGGCTCAATGGGACATAAACGGCCCTGTTATAAAGGGAACTTCGGCGATACTTGCGCTTTCAAAGGAGCAATTTCGGTTTTACGACGAGCCGTCCGTATGTATTCGTTGCGGGCGCTGCGTTAATAACTGTCCTATGCACTTAATGCCGAACTATCTTGTGCGTTTTGCAAGGCTTGGAAAATACGATGAGGCAGAAAAGATCGGCGTTATGGCGTGTGTTGAGTGCGGCACCTGTTCTTATAACTGTCCCGGTCACATGATGATAGTTCAGCACATAAGAGTAGCAAAGGGCGCGATACGCGCGAAAGTGAAAAAATGACAGGAGATTTTTATGCAGGATAATAATTTCAATGAAATGAATCTTCTGACGGCTGCGCCGTCACCGCACATAAAAAGGCCGGCAAGCATCAGATCAAGCATGGTCGAGGTAATAATAGCCTTGATGCCTGCCGCGATCTTTGGCTGCTACATATTCGGTTGGCGCGCACTTGCCGTTCTGCTTATAAGCACGGCTTCGGCTATGCTTTTTGAATTTCTTTATCAGCGCCTTATGAAAAAACCAATACTGATCAAGGATGGCTCGGCGGCACTCACCGGACTTTTGCTCGGAATGAATCTTCCGTCGTCCGTTCCGCTTTGGTTGCCCGTTATCGGCTCGGCATTTGCGATACTTGTCGTAAAACAGCTTTTCGGCGGCATGGGACGAAACTTTTTAAATCCCGCGCTTGCAGCAAGAGCGTTTCTGCTGTTTTCATGGCCGGCGCACATGTCAAATTATACCGGAATGGTCAATAAAATACCGATCGGTGAAACGGATATAACCGCATCGGCGACCGTGCTTTCGCAGATAAAAGAGGGAGTTACGCCGAATGCGAGCCTGCTTGATCTTTTCATTGGCAACTGCGACGGTGTTATCGGCGAGATCTCGGCAGCTCTTTTGATACTCGGCGGAATTTACCTGCTTGCGCGGGGAATTATCGGTTGGCAGATACCCGTCACGTATATCGGAACTTGCGCGGTTATGTTTTTTGCGTTTCCGCAGGTTGCGGGTGTCGGTCGCGTTGACGCCATGCTTTATGAGCTTCTCACAGGTGGGCTTATGCTCGGCGCGATATACATGGCAACGGACTATGTCACTTGCCCGATAACAAAGTGGGGACGGGTTATCTTCGGTGTCGGTTGCGGACTTCTCACGTTTTTCTTCAGAGTTTTCGGCGCGAACGCCGAGGGCGTTTCGTTCGCAATACTCATTATGAATTCGCTCGTTTGGTATATTGACTTTGCCACGAAACCGAGAATTTTCGGAGGAGGTAAACGTCATGCAAGCTAAAAACAGTACATTCGTTTATATACTTAAAATATTTTTGCCCCTGCTGCTTATTTGCGCGGTAGTTGCCGGAGTTATTTCGGGCATAAGCGTCCTCACAAAGAGCGCACGGGAGGCAAATGATCTTAAGATTGAGCAAAAAAAGGAGCAGCAAAAGCTTGATGCAATTGCCGAAATTTACGGCGCAGATGCAAAGCTGACAAAGCTGCGAGAAGCTTTTGACGGGATCGACGAGGTTCGCGTGGGCAAGGACAAGAACGGCGGCACTATCGCAACCGTAACCCTTACGGTAAAGGGATACAGCAACGGCTTGCAGGTCTTTGTCGCATTCGCGGACGGAGGCGAGGTGCGCCGCGTTATGGTGCTCGCTTCAAACGAAACGAACGGTATCGGAAGCAAGGTTTCCAATGCAGAATATCTTAAAGGCTACGAGGGGCTTTCCGGAGATATCACATTTGGAGGTCAGATAGATAAGATCGCGGGTGCGAGCGTCAGTTCAAAGGCTCTGCTCGGCGCTGTCAATGCGGCGAGTGATGTTTATGAAAGTTTAAACAGATCGACGGGAGGTGCTGAGTGATGAAGAAAAACGGCTTTCTTTTTCAAATGAAGAAAGGGATACTCGATGAAAATCCTGTTCTCGTTCAGCTTCTCGGTATGTGCCCGACGCTTGCCTTGACAACGCAGGTGTCAAATGCAATAGGCATGGGACTTGCCGCAACAGTCGTTCTTATATGCTCAAATCTGCTCATTTCACTGCTTCGTCATATTATACCGAAGCAGGTCAGGATAGCGGCGTTTATCGTTATCATTTCCGGATTTGTCACCGCAGTTGAGCTTTTAATGAAGGCATATCTTTTTGAGCTTTATCAGTCGCTCGGAATATTCCTTTCACTGATAGTCGTTAACTGCATAATCCTCGCGCGCGCCGAGGCTTACGCTTCAAAGAACAAACCCCTGCCGTCAGCGGTCGACGGTCTTGCATCGGGTCTTGGGTTCACGTTTGCGCTTATAATAATGGCGGTTGTCCGTGAGGTGCTCGGTTCGGGAACTATACTCGGATACGATATCACATTCGGTGTTTTCGAGCCCGCTATGATGATAGCTCAGCCGGCAGGCGCGTTTATCACGCTCGGTATGATCATTGCAGTGGTTCAAAAGATCAAAAACAGGTCATCGGATAAGGAAAGACATGAAAGACTTGTCAAGGCCGAGCCTAAGAGAAGGGAGGAAGTAAAATGAATTTTTCCGAGATACTTCTTTTGATGTTCGGTGCGATCCTCGTTGAAAACTTCATTTTCAGCCAGTTTTTCGGCTGTTGCCCTTTCCTCGGAGTTTCGGACAAGCCCGCAAATGCGATCGGCATGGGTATGGCGGTCACTTTCGTCATTGCGCTTTCGGGAGCGGTAACTTGGGCGGTGTATTATTTTCTGCTTTTGCCATTCGAGCTTGAATATTTGCGCACGATAGCATTCATTCTCGTTATCGCGGCGCTTGTTCAGTTTATCGAAATGTTCCTTCGCAAATTCATTCCGGCGCTTTATAGCTCACTCGGCATATATTTACCGCTTATAACCACCAACTGCGCGGTGCTTGCTTCTGCGATCAATATAATCGAGCGCAATTACAGTTTTGTTGAGGGAGTGTCGTACGGTCTTGCGGCGGGTCTTGGATTTACGCTTGCGATCGTTGTTTTTGCGGGCGTGCGCGCAAGACTTGAAATAGCGCACCCACCCCGAGCGTTTCGAGGATTTCCGATAACGCTTATCGCGGCAGGATTGCTTGCTATGGCGTTCTCGGCTTTCTCCGGCGTAAGTCTGGGTTAAGGGGGTAAAAACAAATGGAAATACTTATTCCCATACTTATATTCGGCGGACTCGGCTTGGTCTTTGGGGTTCTCCTTGCTATTGCATCAAAGGTGTTCTTCGTTAAGACCGAGGAAAAAGTCGAAAAAATAACCGAGGCTTTGCCCGGTGCAAACTGCGGAGGCTGCGGATATGCAGGCTGCGCACAGCTTGCTGAGGCGATAGCGAATGGGGAAGCCTCCGTAACCGCTTGCAGTGCAGGCGGCGAGAACGTTGCCAAAAAGATTGCTGAGATACTCGGCGTCGAGGTTGGAGAGATGCCAATGCGCATGCGCGCGCAAGTCATGTGCTCCGGCACCGGTGATCTTTCACGAAGGAAATACATATATGAGGGCGTTCGGGATTGATCACCGGTGCCGGAGCACATGACTTGCGCG
>SVSW01000051.1 GCA_015064095.1 Oscillospiraceae bacterium
TTGCGAAAACGCAGAATTTTCCGTCAACACGTTTGACGTCAACGGACAAAACAACGCATTGATCTCCGTATAGCTTTGCAGCTTCGCCGATTAGCGAGGGGTCGCGTATCGCACCCGAATTAACGCTGACCTTATCGGCGCCGCATTTGAGCACGCGATCAAAATCCGCGACAGTGTTGATCCCGCCTCCGACGGTCAGCGGTATGAATACGCGACGCGCCGTTTCTGTCAGCACGTCCGTAAAAAGCTTTCTGCCCTCCGCCGATGCCGTAATATCGTAAAACACAAGCTCGTCTGCGCCGTTTTCGCTGTAATACTCGGCAAGCTCTATGGGAGATGAAACATCGGCAAGTCCGCCGAAATTAACGCCCTTGACCACTCGCCCGTTTTTTACGTCGAGGCACGGGATTATTCTTTTAGTTATCATTTTGAAACCTCCAACGCCTCTTTCAGATCTATCGCGCCCGTATAATACGCCTTGCCTATTATCGCTCCGTAAATGCCGAGCGAGGCGAGCTTTTTAACATCGTCAAGCGATGAAACTCCGCCCGATGCCGTGATCTTAAGCAAAAGCTCCTTCGCCATTTCGCGGTAAAGCTCGTGATTTGCGCCGCGCATTGCGCCGTCGCGCGAAATATCGGTGCAAATTATATTAGCGACACCGATGCTCTCCATTTTACGGCAAAAATCCATCGCCGCAAATCGGGAGCGCTCGGTCCAGCCCTTTATCGCAACGTTTCCGTCCTTGATATCAACGCCGACCGCTATCTTATCGCCGTGCTTTTTCACGGCCGCACGAAGAAAATCCTCATCTGTGACAGCCGCTGTGCCGAGAATGACGCGCGAAACGCCCGCGCCGATGTATTTATCCACGGTCTGCATTGAACGAATACCGCCGCCGACCTCGGCAAAAAGCCCGTAGGTCTTGACGATTTTTGAAATCGTGTCAATATTCGGCGTTTCTCCGCTTTTCGCGCCTTCAAGGTCAACAAGATGTATATGAGTTGCTCCTGATGCCGAAAAATCCGCCGCGACGGATAAAGGATCACTCGAATAAACGGTCATTTTATCGTAATCGCCGTGAAGCAATCTCACCGCCTGACCGCCGTATAGGTCTATTGCAGGAAAAATGATCATATTTTGTCCTCCATCTCACAAAACGCGCGCAAGATCGAAAGCCCGACCTTACCGCTTTTTTCGGGGTGAAACTGACAGCCCATGACATTTTTGCGAGCGACCGCCGCTGTGATCGGTGCGCCGTACTCGGCGCGGGCGATAACATAGTCATCGCAGTTGGCGGCATAGTATGAATGAACGAAATAAACGCAATCTCCGTCCTTTACATATTTAAAAAGAGGATTTTCACCATTCAAGATAAGCGGATTCCAGCCGATGTGCGGTATTTTAAGACCCTTTCCGATCACATCGGATATCGGGCGCACCTCGCCGGGAATAAGTCCCAAGCCCTCGTGCTCCCCGTATTCAAAGCTGCGCTCGAAAAGCAGCTGCATACCAAGGCAGATGCCCATTATCGGCTTGCCTTGCGCGGCTTCTTGCCGAATAATATCTGCAAGTCCGCTGTCACGGAGCTTTTTTGCCGCGTCCTCAAACGCGCCGACACCGGGAAGAATAAGCTTGTCCGCTTTTTTTATGATCTCGGGATCTCCCGTGACGGTAACAGATGCACCTATCGCGGCAAACGAGGCTGTAAGCGAAAAAAGATTACCGACGCCGTAGTCAATAAGTGCGATCATCAAAGTACCCCCTTGGTTGAGGGGATCTCCCCCTCTGACGCTGCGTCATATGAAACTGCCGCGCGAAGGCTGCGCGCCACGGATTTAAACTGACCCTCTATTATGTGGTGCGCGTTCGTTCCGCCCATGCGGCGAATATGCAGAGTGATCTCCGACGCGCGCACAAATGCCTGCCAAAATTCCTCCGCAAGCTCGGTATCGAAATCTCCGACACGGTCGGACTTGATCTTGACGTTATAAGCAAGATAAGCTCGTCCCGAAATATCGAGTGCCGAAAGGATCAAAGCCTCGTCCATCGGCAGAAGCATACTGCCGTAGCGCTTGATCCCGCGCTTTTCGCCTAGCGCCTTTTTCACTGCCGTACCAAGACAAATTCCGATATCCTCGACCGTGTGGTGATAATCCACCTCGGTGTCGCCCACGCATTTGACCGAAAGATCAAAGCGCGAGTGCTTTGAAAAAAGCGTCAGCATATGATCAAGGAATCCGCAACCGCTGTCGATCTCGGAGTTCCCCTTTCCGTCAAGATCTATTTTCAGATCTATGTCCGTTTCATTTGTTTTCCTTTTAATATATGCCGTTCTCATTTGATGCTCTCCAAAATTTCACAAATTGTTTTGACGAGTGTCTGCATATCCTTTGGCAGGCCCACTGTTATACGGTTGTAGTTTTTTATCCTCTCGCCCGAGAAATGGCGCACGAGTATGCCGCGCGCTTTCAGCTCAAAATAGAGCTTTTCACCGTCAATATCGGGGTGAGCCGCGAAAATAAAGTTTGCACTCGAGTTCGTCAGGGTAAAGCCGAGAGCAGAAAGCTCTTTTGCCGTGTATTCCCTTGCCGATTTTATGACATCAAGATTTTTTCTCGTATAATCCTCGTCAAGCAGTGAACCGATACCCGCCGCTTGCGTCATCGAATTGACGTTATAGGGGTTCGTTGAATACTTTACGGTATTCATATCGGCGATAAGAGCCGCATCTGCAATTCCCGCACCGAGACGTGCGCCTGCGAGTGAACGGGATTTTGAAAATGTCTGTGTGACGATAAGATTTTTATATCTTTTTGTCAGCTGAACCGCACTCTCAGCCCCGAAATCAACGTATGCTTCGTCTATTACGACGATATTATCGGGATTGCTCGCCACTATACGTTCAATATCCGAAAGCGGCAAGGCAAGACCTGTCGGCGCGTTGGGATTTGCAATAAAAATGTTCTTGTTTATGCCGATATAGTCCTCGACATTTATCGAAAAATCCTCGCGAAGCGGTACGGTTTCGTACGGCACGCCGTTCAGCTCGGCAAAAACGGGATAAAAGCCGTATGTGATGTCGGGAAAGACCGCAGGTCTTCCCTCTCCGCAAAACGCCATGAACGCAAAATTAAGTATCTCGTCCGAGCCGTTCGTCATAAGCACGCATTCTGGTTCAACTCCGTTTTTCTCTGCAAAAAGCTCTGTCAGCTCGCGGCAGGTCGGATCACAGTAAAGATTGAGCCGAGCGGCGGCATCAGCCGCCATTTTTTGCGCCCTTGGCGACGGTGCAAACGGAGATTCGTTCGTGTTGAGCTTTATATATTTTTGATTCTTTTTCGGCTGCTCGCCCGGTGTGTACGGCACGAGCGACGCCGTTCTTTCATTTGAGAATTTGCTCATTTCAGTCTTCAAGTCTTATGATCGCGCTCTTTGCGTGTGCCGTCAGACCTTCCTTTCTTGCAAAATATTCAACGTCCCGCGCAACGTCCGAGAGCGCCTCGCGAGTATAATATGTGTACTGTGTTTTCTTTACGAAATCGTCAACGGACAGGGGGCTTGAAAAACGCGCCGTTCCGCTTGTCGGCAATGTGTGATTCGCACCCGACATATAGTCACCGAGGGCCTCGGGGCAGTTTCTGCCCATGAAGATCGAGCCCGCATGGCGGATCGAATCAAGATAATCAAAGGGGTTGTCAACGCAAAGCTCAAGATGCTCGGGGGCTATCTCGTTTGCAATATCGATCGCTGTTTTCAGATCCTTTGCAACTATAATTTTGCCGTTTGCATCAATCGACGCACGCGCGATCTCGGCGCGAAGAAGCTGCGGGATCTGAATTTCAAGCTCAGCCTGAACTGCGACTGCCAGATCATCGGAATTTGTCACGAGCACCGCCGATGCAAGCTTATCGTGCTCTGCCTGCGAAAGCAGATCAGCCGCCGCATGGCGCGGAACGGTCTTTTCATCGGCAACGATGAGTATTTCGCTCGGACCTGCGATCATATCAATGGAAACAACGCCGAAGACCTGACGCTTTGCCTCGGCAACGAAAGCATTGCCGGGTCCGACGATCTTATCGACCTGCGGGATGGTATTGGTACCATATGCGAGGGCTGCTACAGCCTGTGCGCCGCCGACTTTGAAGATGCGTGTAACGCCTGCGATGCGAGCTGCGGCAAGGATTGCATGATTGACCTTTCCGTCTTTTCCGGGAGGGGTCACGATGGCGATCTCGGAACAGCCGGCGATCTTTGCGGGAATGGCGTCCATAAGAACGGTGGAGGGATAGGCAGCCGTACCGCCGGGCACATAGATGCCCACCTTTTCAATGGGCATGATCTTCTGGCCCATGACGACGCCTTCGTGTTCGAGCATTACAAAGCTTTGGCGTACTTGCTTTTCGTGGAAAGCGCGGATATTGGATGCGGCGAGCTTCAGAACATTGATAAACTCAGGCTCGACGGAAGCGAATGCTTCTTCAATTTCCTTTTCGGTAACCTCGAGAGAGGTGAGGCGCACCTTGTCAAACTTTTCGCAGTAGTCGAAAAGCGCCTCGTCGCCACGTGTTCTGACGTCGTTGATGATGTCTTTAACGATTGCAGCAACATCCACTTCAGGAACAACGCGGGCAAAGATATCTTCATTGGCGACTTCGCCGTATTTCATGATTCGGATCATTTTCAGTTCCTCACTTGTGCTTTGAGTCCCTGCGCGATGGCTTCAATCTGTTCGTTCTTGAACTTGAAGCTCGCTTTGTTGGCAATGAGCCTTGCGCTGATGGGAACGATGTCTTCTATGGGTTCGAGATCGTTTTCAAGAAGGGTCTTTCCGGTTTCAACAATA
>SVSW01000012.1 GCA_015064095.1 Oscillospiraceae bacterium
TCTTACCTTCTTCGTTGTTACGTCAACACCGCACTTTTCGCACTTGATGACCTCTTTTGAGTGCGAGTTCTTGTACTTACCGCAAGAGCACGCGCCGTCCTTCATCGGGCCAAAGATCCTTTCGCAGAAAAGACCGCCGACTTCGGGCTTCAAGGTACGGTAGTTAATGGTTTCGGGCTTGGTGACCTCGCCGTACGACCACTTTCTTATCATTTCCGGAGAAGCAAGACCTATTTTAATTGAAGCAAATTCCTGATTTCCCATTATAAACCCTTCTCCCTATTATTCATTGTCGCCGAGGTCGTCATAAAATTCGTCCTCGGTCTCGTAAACGATCTCTTCGTCGCCGAGATCATCGTCTGCGTCCTCATCTCCGTCGATAAGGAACGACTGACGGATCTCGTCCTCGTCCTTAACGCCGTCCTCATACGCGTCGATAGGCATATCGTGTCTGCCCGAGTATGCAGGAGGATCGTCGTCCTGGCAAAGGGTCGAAAGCTCGATCTCCTCGCCGTTCTTGTCGAGCACCTTAACGTCGAGTGCAAGCGACTGAAGCTCCTTGATAAGGACCTTGAACGACTCGGGAACTCCCGGTGTCGGGATATTCTGACCCTTGATTATTGCCTCGTAAGCCTTGCGGCGTCCGTTGATATCGTCGGACTTAACGGTGAGGATCTCCTGAAGCGTGTAAGCTGCGCCGTAGGCCTCAAGAGCCCAGACCTCCATCTCGCCGAAGCGCTGACCGCCGAACTGAGCCTTACCGCCGAGAGGCTGCTGAGTGACAAGAGAGTAAGGACCGTTCGAACGTGCGTGGATCTTATCGTCAACGAGGTGATGCAGCTTGAGGTAGTACATGATACCGACGGTAACGGGGTTATCGAAAGGATCACCCGTGCGGCCGTCGTAGATCACGGACTTACCGTCAACGATCTTTGTTTCATAATAATTTACGCAATCGCAGAGCTTCTCCATAAGAGCCGCAGCGCCGACAGTATCAAATTTCTTGTCGCAAGCCGCGTCGATGTCAATAGCCTTGACCTCGGAGCAGAATGCGTCGTAAGCCTCATCGGAATCAAACTTTGCTCGGTCGCAAAGCTCGAGAAGTATCTCTCTTGCTTCCTTAGCGGCAGTGATAACAAGACCGGAGGTCTCGGGAGCGCGCTCGGGGAGCGAGAGCCAACGGCAGAAGGCCTGGATCTTCTTGACGCTCTCGGAAACCGCGATAAATTCCTTTTCGCCGTTTTCGTTTTCAACGACCTTGATAACTTCCTTACCGCGGACGTCGTCGCCCTGACGGTAATCTCTGTAAATGCCCGCCATTTTGAGGCACTCGGAGATATCCTTCTCCGTTGCGCCGTCAAAAACAGGGGTCATGATCTTCCAGCCGAGCTTGCGTGCGGCGATACCGAGGTGGACCTCAAGCACCTGACCGATATTCATACGCGAAGGAACGCCCAGCGGGTTAAGAACGATGTCAAGCGGAGTACCGTCAGCAAGGAAAGGCATATCCTCAGGCGGCAGAATACGGGAAACAACGCCCTTGTTACCGTGGCGACCTGCCATTTTATCTCCGACGGAGATCTTTCTCTTCTGTGCAATGTAGATCTTAACGACCTTGTTTACACCGGTGGGCAGATCATCGCCCTGTGCGTGCGAGAACACACGAACGTCAACAACGATACCGGACTCACCGTGAGGCATGCGGAGCGATGTATCTCTGACCTCGCGAGCCTTCTCGCCGAAGATCGCGCGGAGCAGTCTTTCTTCCGCAGTAAGCTCTGTCTCACCCTTAGGCGTGGTCTTACCGACGAGTATATCGCCTGCGCGGACCTCGGTTCCCTTCTTGACGATACCGTCTGCGTTGAGGTCCTTGAGTGCGTCCTCACCGACATTCGGTATCTCGCGAGTGATTTCCTCCGGTCCGAGCTTTGTATCTCTTGCCTCGTGAGTATATTCTTCAATATGAAGCGAAGTATAAACGTCCTCGCGAACGAGCTTTTCATTAAGGAGAACTGCGTCCTCGTAGTTATAACCTTCCCAGGTCATAAATCCGATAAGCGCGTTCTTACCGAGCGAGATCTCGCCCTTGGAGGTTGCAGGGCCGTCGGCAATTACCTGACCCTTTTTAACAGTGTCGCCCTTTGCGACAAGCGGGCGCTGATTGAAGCAAGTGCCCTGGTTCGATCTCTTGAACTTGATAAGCTCATAGACGTCCTTTATGCCGTCCTCGCGAGCGACCGTGATCTTATCAGCCTCAACTCGCTCAACGTATCCGTCCTCTTTTGCGATAACGACAACGCCGGAGTCAAGCGCCGCCTTGTATTCCATACCCGTTCCGACGATAGGCGAGTCGGTGACGAGAAGCGGAACAGCCTGCTTCTGCATGTTCGATCCCATGAGAGCACGGGAGTTGTCGTCGTTCTCAAGGAAGGGGATCATAGCGGTGGCAACGGAAACGACCATCTTAGGCGAAACGTCCATAAAGTCAACACGGCTGTGATCGACCTCTGTGATCTCCGCCTTGTCGCGAACGGTTACGCGGTTCTTTACGAAGTAGCCCTCCTCGTCAAGCGGCTCGTTAGCCTGAGCGACAACGTAGTTGTCCTCCATGTCGGCAGTCATGTAAACGACCTCGTCGGTGACGCGCGAGCGGCCGTCGGGCATATGCTCTACCTTTTTGTAAGGAGCTTCTATAAATCCGTAGTTGCTGATCTTAGCATAGGTTGCAAGATAGGAAATAAGACCGATGTTCGGACCTTCGGGTGTCTCGATCGGGCACATACGTCCGTAGTGCGTGTAGTGAACGTCACGGACGTCGAAGGACGCACGGTCACGTGAAAGACCGCCGGGGCCGAGAGCCGAAAGACGGCGCTTGTGCGTAAGCTCGGCGAGGGGGTTCGACTGATCCATGAACTGAGAAAGCTGAGACGAACCGAAGAACTCACGGATAACGGTTGCCACGGGTCTTATGTTGATAAGAGCCTGAGGTGTGAGCTTTTCGTTGTCCTGCGTGGTCATTCTTTCCTTTATTATTTTATCCATACGAGCAAAGCCGATGCGCATCTGGTTTTGGAGCTGCTCTCCGACCGAACGGATACGGCGGTTGCCGAGGTGGTCTATATCATCAACGCGTCCTATGTCGTGCGAGAGGCAAAGGAGGTAGTTGATAGACGCAAAAATATCGTCGCGGGTGATGTGGTGAGGGCAAAGCTCTGCGTATCTTGCGCGGGCTTCCTCTTTAAGTCCCTCAACGTCATCGCCGTACTTGTCGCGCAGCTCAAGCAGCACGGAAACGCTTGCGCGCTCGGCAACTCCGCAGTCAGCAAGATCGTAGCCGAGAACATACTCGGGCTCGATCGTGTTGTTCGAGAATACCTTGACGATATCGCCGTTGTCGAGCATAATGCTGACGTCGTTAACGGCGTTGTGCTCAATGGTCAGAGCATCGTCGCGAGTAAGGACTGTTCCCTCATCAAAGAGGAACTCACCGGTCAGAGGGCTTACGACGGGAGAGGCAAGCTTACGGCCCGCAATTCTCGACGAAATAGCCATCTTCTTATCATATTTATATCTTCCGACAGCCGCGATATCGTATCTTTTGGGGTCAAAGAAGAAATTGTTGATAAGCTGCTGAGCGGTCTCGGTGAGCGGAGGCTCGCCGGGACGGAGCTTTTTGTATATCTCCTTGAGTGACTCAATGCCGGTGTGAGTACGGTTTTTGTCCGCAATATCGTCACACTCGTCACGCTCAAATGTCGCCTTGAGGATCGGTTCTTCGCCAAAGAGCGCGTAAACGTCCTCACGGGAATCGAGCAGGCAGTCATATCTGTCGTTATCGCTGCGCGAAATGCGATCGGAATCGGAGATATCGGACTTGAGCATAACGCCGAGAGCGCGGATCAGCATTGTGATCGGCAGCTTGCGGTTTTTGTCTATTCTTACGTAGGCAACACCGTTTATGTCGGTCTCGTATTCGAGCCAAGCACCGCGGTAAGGAATAATCTGCGCAGTATAGGTGCGCTTACCGGATTTATCTATGGCACTGTCATAGTACATACCGGGCGAACGGATAAGCTGAGAAACGATAACTCTCTCAGCGCCGTTTATAACGAACGTTCCGCTTTCGGTCATCAGGGGGAACTCACCCATGTAGATATCAGTCTGCTTGACCTCTCCCGTCTGCTTGTTCGTCAGGCGAACGTTGACCTTCAAGGGGGCGGCATAGTTGACATCGCGCTCCTTGCACTCCTCGACCGGATATTTCGGTTTCGTATCAATAGAATAGGAAAGAAATTCTATTGACAGATTGCCCGAGAAGTCCACGATCGGAGATATGTCACGAAGCACCTCCATAAGTCCCTCCTCGAGGAACCACTTAAAAGACTTCGTCTGTATCTCGACGAGGTTGGGCAGCTCGAGCTGAGTTCCGCGTGTACGCGAAAAACTCATTCTCGTGTTTTGACCGAGCTTTTGCTCTTTTACATTGACCATTAATTTTATCACTCCATTCAATGTAGTTCGTTTTGCGGTCGCACAGCCGCAAAAACGTGTTTTTGGTCACTTCCTTCTATGTCCCAAGCCAAATTTATGAATTTTTTGTAAACTTTTCAAATTCACACTTGCTTTTAGGGCATAGATAGCAATTATAATGCAGTTTACTATTTTAGCATATTCGACCCAATTTGTCAACAGTTTCCGTGAACTCTTGGAAAATTTGTTGTTAATATTTTTTGAACAAGAGAAAACAAGTCAAAAAAACCGCAAAACTTTTTTTAAGAAAAGTATTGCTTTTCGAACGAAAGTATGGTATGATGTATATTCGTATGGACGAACGCGCGAGGCACACCCTCTCAGGTGCCGAGGCAAGTAAGCCGTGACCCGAGTTTCGGGGTCGGTATTACACTATTTTCATTCTTAACAGGAGGTGAATACTTTGCCGAACATCAAATCAGCCAAGAAGAGAGTTATTGTCACAAAGACAAAGACCCTTCAGAACAAGATCTTCCGCACACAGCTCAAAACAGACATAAAGAAGTTTGAGGCAGCAGTTGCATCGGGCGACAAGGCAGCCGCAGAGGCAGCATACGTCGCAGCCGTCAAGAAGGTCGACCAGGCAGCCGCGCGTGGTATCATTCACAAGAACGCAGCCGCTCGCAAAAAGAGCCGTTTCACGAAGAAGCTCAACGCAATGGCGTAAAAGAATAAAAAGCCGATCGGTTTTAGCCGATCGGCTTTTTATAGTATTGAATTCGTATCGCATAGCGTCACTGCCACGTTGGGGCGGCACGAGGTATAGTACGGCATCAAGCCGACAAAATATGCACGCTTGCGCGTGATGCCATACTGCGCGGGGCGCAGATTACATACACGCCCAAAGGGCGTGATTGCATGCCAATCCTTCGGATTGGATAAAAAAATTAAGCAACCCTTGGGGGTTGCTTAATTTTTTGGTGGAGACAATTGGAATCGAACCAATGACCCCTTGCATGTCAAGCAAGTACTCTAACCAGCTGAGCTATGCCTCCATGACCAACGGTTGATATTATATCATACTCTTTTTTAAAAAGCAAGGCTTTTTTGAAATTTTCCGAAAAAATTTTTTATCCGTTGGCAAAAATCTTATAAAAGCTCGGTAAGCTTGACGGTAACGCTCGCAAAGCACCCACTCTGCTGCTCCCGTTTTAATCTTCGAAAAGCTCGGTCGACAAATAGCGATCGCCGCCGTCGGGCAGCAGAACCACTATCCTTTTACCTTTATTCTCTTCCCGTCTTGCAAGCTCTGCGGCTGCAAAAAGCGCCGCGCCCGACGAAATTCCGACAAGCACGCCCTCGGATTTTCCGAGCGCTCTTGCCGCCCCATAGGCCTCTTGTTCCGTTACGGTTATTACCTCGTCATATATTTTTGTGTTGAGCGTTTTGGGAACGAAGCCCGCACCGATCCCCTGTAAGCCGTGTGCACCTGCCGCTTTGCCCGAAAGCACCGCTGATGATGCGGGCTCAACTGCGACAATCTTTATATTCGGCAACTTCTCCTTTAAATATTCACCCGTGCCGGTGAGAGTGCCGCCCGTACCGACGCCGGCGACAAAAATATCGACCTCGCCGTTCATATCCTCGAAGATCTCGGGGCCCGTGGTCTTTCTGTGCGCCTCGGGATTGGCGGGATTTTCGAACTGTCCCGCAAGAAAGCTGTTTTCGGTCGTTTTTGCGAGCTCGTTTGCCTTTTCGATAGCCCCCGTCATACCGAGCGCACCGTCGGTCAATACCAGATGAGCGCCGTATGCGCGCATCAGCTTTTTCCTTTCCTCCGACATGGTATTCGGCATAACGATAATAACGCGATATCCGCGCGCTGCGGCAACGGCGCAAAGTCCGATACCCGTATTTCCCGATGTGGGTTCGATTATAACAGAACCTTTTTTCAAGGCTCCGCGCGCCTCGGCGTCGTTTATCATCTCAAGCGCAACCCGATCCTTGACCGAGCCTGCCGGATTAAAATATTCGAGCTTTGCATATATCGGGGCGCTGAGGGCAAGCCTTTTTTCATAGGCGGAAAGCCTCAAAATGGGGGTGTTTCCTATGAGCTCTGCGGCGCATGAATAAATTTTTTCCATAATATTCTCCGTGACGCGATTATTTATTAGATATTATCACTTTTTTCGTGTTTTGTCAACAGCTCTCACGTTTTGAAACTATTGACAGTATATGAACGAAGTGCTATAATTGAAATGTAATATATTTATTTAGGAAGGTGTTTGTTTTATGAATATTACCGAAATTGCCGGTATTATTAACCTTGTGTTGGCGATCCTTACCTTCGTCATGCTTCTGTTCGTTGTCATCAGCGCACTGTTCGGACTTCGCCGAAGCTGGAGATTCAGCTTGATCAAGCTCGGACGCACGGTTGCCGCTATCCTGCTCTCGTTCATTACAGTAAAGATAATCACAGCTACTGTTTCGACGGGCGATCTGCTTGCTCCCATTATGGGTGATTTTGCAGAAGATCTTTCTCAAACATCGCCGACGCTTGTTGAGCTTATCAACCATTTGCCTCTTGCAATAATTACCCCGCTTGCTCTTGTTTTGCTGTTCTTTGTTTTCAACGCCCTGCTCATGATCCCCGCGATCTTCGTCAAGAAGGCTGTTTTGAAGAACGAATACAAGGCCAAGGCTGAAGCGAAGAAAGCAAAGAAGGAGCTCAAAGCTCTCAAAAATTCAAATGCAGAAAGATCCGAGGAGCTGAGGAAGACTATCAAAGCGGGCAAGACCCCTTGGGGCTCTCGCGGTATCAGCGCGGGAATCAAGGCGGTTAACGCCGTGATCTTTATTGCACTTCTCTTTATGCCGATAGCTTGCCTTCTTACAACGGTGGGTGACGGTGTGGTAACGCTCAAGGACGCAATGGTCGAATCGGGCGCAAGCCTCGGCGGAGATGAAAGCTCCGATTCGGCGTTCAACAGCGAGGATCTCACGGCTATTTGCGACGAGATCGTCACGCCTATCGTAAGCAATCCCGTGATTGCCGTTTCGGCAAATCCCCTCTACCGCGCAATGTACAGAAATCTGACGCAGGTCACAGTGGGGAACGTCACCTGTTACCTTGACGAAGAGCTCTCCGATATATTTGAGCTCGTTGGCGGCGCGGCTTATCTGCTCGTCGATATCGAAGATTACGGTGAGCCCCAGAAAAATGCGATAAACACGGTCGTCGGATACGTTGCCGATTCCGAATTCCGTTCCACAGTTACCGCCGAGCTGTTCTCTGCCGTAGGCTCTGCTTGGCAAAACGGAGAGGATTTCTTCGGATTTGAAAATCCTTCGAGCGCCGAGATCGCAATCGTTTTTGATCCGCTTATCGGAATTCTCGCCGAATCCGACGCCGAATCCGTTGAAAAGGATCTTCACACATTTGCAAATATCATCGGTGTATTTATAGACCACGAAATGTTCAGCGCATTTGCTACCGCGTTTGAATCCGAGGATCCGCTTGAAAGCGTTAAAAATATAATCTCGGCCGAATTCCTTGCCGACGTTCTCACCGAGATATATGCAAACGAGGACTTCAAGACCATGTCCCAGCCTGTCGTTAAATTCACCTTCAACGCACTTCTCAGCGCCATCGGTGCAGACCCCATGGCTGCCGGCGAGAATAACGATGCCCCCGATCTTGAGGGCGATGAGATAGAGGCCGAGGCTGAGGCAATATATGCGCTGATAGAATCGGCTCTTGATTTCATCGATTCCATGCCCGAGGACACGGACGATATGGGCGGTCTTGAGATCATAACCGAGATCGACGTTGCATCACTTGGCCGCTTCTACGACGAATCACAGCACAGCCAGATCCTCAAGGACGGCTTCCACGACGTTTTCGTAGCCCTTCTCTCGTCCGATATGTTTGGCGATATCCGTCCTATATGCGATATCCTAATAGATCATATAAACAATGACCCCGATCTCAACATGAGCCACCTGCTCTCCGCGGTACAGGAGCTCGCATCGCTCTTTGTTCAGTACCAAGGCGCAAACGTTGCAACAGACCCCGTTAAGATCTCCGAAACTCTCTCCTCGCTTATAGAGAAGGTCGACACTCACACCGCCGAGATCATAAAGGAGATGCTTGATGCCAACGCATTCGGTATGGATATACTCAACGAAAGCAACAAAACAGGCAGCCAAACCTCAAAGCTTCTCACAACGTTGGTTGACCTTATGGCAAGCGAAGATATGAAGAACCTTACCGAAGAAGAGCTGCAAAAAGAAGCAAAGGCTATCGACTATATGCTTAAAATAGTCAACGCAAGCTCAAGCTCAGACGGCGGCAACAGCCTTACCTCCATTTTCGAGGCAGATGACAACAATGCCGAAGAAATGATGGAAACGATGCTGAATTCCAAGCTGTCTACGGGCGCGATCAACGCAATAGCATATGACGATGACGGCAATCTTACTCAAGAGGTAAAGGATATGTCGGAAAACATCACGGAAGACGACCGCGAGGGCGTTATGAACTCGGCCGAAAACTATTATAAGAACAATGCCGGCGATATGACCGAAGATGAAAAACAAACACTTCAGAACAACATGAACGCAATCGCCGCAATATTCGGCACAGACCTTTCCGGAAGCTTCTCGGATTGGGACTCGTCGCTTCAATAATAAGGCAAAAAAACAAGCCTCGTGCACGGCACGAGGCTTGTTTTTATTTTGGATTGTAAGTCGTTACTATTTCTTTGACCAAGGCGCGAATATCGCTGTTTTCATCGAATGCGGCTTTTTTAAGCTCATCAAGCTGGGAATAGAATTTATCCTCGTCGATATCTATCGGTTTGCCGATATGTATCAAACGGTTCGCCGTGCTTTTAAGCCCTTCCTCCGACATCAAAAGCTCCTCATAAAGCTTCTCGCCGGGTCGAAGCCCCGTGAACTCGATCTTTATATCCTCATACGGGCGATATCCAGAAAGACGGATCAAATTTTCCGCAAGCTCAACTATCTTCATCGGCTTGCCCATGTCAAGCACGAAGATCTCGCCACCTCTGGCATATGCCGCAGCCTGAAGAACAAGGGAAACAGCCTCCGGAATAGTCATAAAATATCTTATTATGCGCTTATCCGTAACGGTAACCGGTCCGCCGTTTTCTATCTGCTTCTCGAAAAGCGGTATAACGCTTCCGTTCGAGCCGAGCACGTTTCCGAAACGTACTATCATAAACTCCGTTTTTGAATGGCGGCTCTTGGTCTGCACGATCATCTCGCACATGCGCTTGCTTGCTCCCATGATATTCGTGGGGTTGACCGCCTTGTCGGTTGAGATAAGAAGGAACTTTTTCGCTCCGTATTTATCTGCCATCGAAACGGTGTTATAAGTTCCGAAGACGTTATTCTTGATCGCCTCGCGCGGGCTGTCCTCCATAAGAGGAACGTGCTTGTGCGCCGCCGCGTGATAAACTATTTCGGGACGGAATTCGGAGAATACCTCCTCAAGTCTTATGGGATCGCGAACCGATCCTATAAGCGCCGTGATATCAAGATCCGGGTGATCTGTTTTAAGCTCGTTCAGGATATCGTATGCATTGTTCTCATATATGTCGAATATAATGAGCTTTTTCGGATTATGCTTGGCAAGCTGACGGCAAAGCTCACTTCCGATCGAGCCGCCGCCGCCCGTTACAAGAATGACCTTGTTCTCGACGTATCTCATAATACTGTCAAGATCGACCCTTATAGGCTCGCGCCCGAGCAGGTCCTCAACATTGATGCGGCGAACCTTTGAGGCTATCGGCTTTCCGTCATCTATCATATTGTCAAGTGACGGCAGGGTGTGGACCTCGCAACCGGTTTTTGTGCAGATCTCATATATCTTCGCACGCTCGACCGACGGGATTGAGGGTATCGCAACTATTATACGGTCGATATTATATTTCTCTGCATTTTCTATTATCGAATCTCTGCCGCCGACGACATTGATGCCGTGGATCATCTTTCCGATCTTTTCCTCGCTGTCGTCAATAACGCAAACAGCCTTTTGATCGGAGAATGCATCGTTTGATATCATGTCGTGGATCAGCATATTTCCGGCAGTTCCCGCGCCGATTATCATTACACGGCGAGAGGCCGCTTTCCCACGCGCCCTTTGCACGTGCTTTTTTGAAAGCCAACCTATCAGCAGCTTTTCGCTGATTACAAAAATAAGCGCTATAAGACCCGCAAAGAAATAAACCGGGAAAGAAAATCTTTCGTGCTTCACTATCTCTATCATGGTCATTGCGTGAACCACCATGAAGATCAGGAATGCAAATATTGTGGCAAGTGACAGCTTAACACCATCCGTAACGCGTGCATATTGCCACATAACACGGTAGATACCGAAAATATAATATATCCCAACAAGTATCACAGCGATCATCGGAACGCCGCAAAGATACCCGTAATAGTCTATATTTACCGCGTGATTTTCTATTGAAAACGTGAAAACAGACAAAAACAGAGCCGCCGAGGCGAGGATCGCATCGATCATAGCCTTTATCAAGGTCTTGATTGTTCCCTTGTTCAAAACTTTACCTCCAAATTGATGTTATTAGAGTACAAGCTACATTAGTATACCATGAATGCGACCTAATTGCAACAGTTTTTACGAAAAATCGGTATTTTAGACAAAATACGGCGGGATTTTAACGATAATGCACCGGTCTTTTTCAGCGCCTTGGACGGCTTTTGAAGATCAGCGCTGCAAGGAATCCCGCGCAAAGCGCGGCTGCCGTACCGCCTGCGGCGGCAGTCAAGCTCCCGGTCAGCGCGCCGAGTATTCCGTTTTCCTCGACCGCCTTTTTGACTCCCTTTGAGATAAGAAAGCCAAAGCCCGAAAGCGGCGTGGTTGCTCCTGCGCCCGCGAACTCGGCAAGCGGCGCATAAAGCCCGATCGCACCGAGAAATACTCCGAGCACGACATAAAGCACAAGGATACGCGCAGGCGTCAGCTTGGTCTTGTCGATCAGTATCTGAGCCGCGACGCAAAAAAGTCCGCCGACGGCGAATGCCATTATCAGTTTTATTACTATATCCATTTTAGACCTCAAATCTTAAAAGATGTGCGATGCCGGGTATAGAAAGCCCCTGCTGAAGACTTGAGGGGCTCATCATAGCCCCCGTTCCGAGGAATAAAACACGCCTAAGCTCCCCGCGCGCTATCTTCGGTAAAACGTACGATGCAAGCACCGCCGCGGAGCAACCGCAGCCCGAGCCTCCGCTGTGAACGTCCTGAGTTTCCTTGCTGTATATCATCATTCCGCAATCGCAGAGAACGTGCGAGATATCGTAGCCCTCAACGCGCATAAGCCCGCAAAGTATCGAATATCCCTCGTGCCCGAGATCTCCCGTCAGTATCATGTCAAAATCCCGAGGCTCGCTTCCGCTTGCTTTAAAATACCTTGTCAGTGTTGAAATAACGGCAGGTGTCATCGCAGCTCCCATGTTTGAAGCGTCGTTTATTCCCTTTTCGATCGGTATACCCGGCATTGCCTCCTTTATTTTGACATCGCCGCCCCGACCCACGATAAACGCGCCCGCTCCCGTGACCGTCCACTGAGCGGTCGGTGCTCTTTGACCTCCGTACTCCGTCGGCATTCTGTATTGGCGCTCAGCCGAGCAGTTATGCGACGAGGTAACGGCCGCTGCTCGCTCGAATATTCCCGTGCTCGTCAACGTCGCTGCCAGCATTATTCCCTCTGCTGCCGTGGAGCATGCTCCGTAAAGGCCGAAATACGGTATCCCGTATGCCAGCATACCGTATGCCGATCCAACGCACTGATTCAAAAGATCTCCCGCAAAAAGTGCGTCTATATCGTGCGATTTCAGCTTGCCCTTTAAAAGCGCCGTGGAGAGTGCGCGGCGCTGCATCTCGCTTTCGGCTTTTTCCCAAGTATCCATGCCGAAGCTGTCGTCAGGATCGTGCATATCGAAAAAGCTGCCGATGGGTCCCTCGTGCTCTCGCCCTCCGACCACCGATGCCGACGCTATGACGGAAGTATCAAGCTTTATTATTTTGTCACTCATAAAAACCTCTGATTTGCTTTTTTTAATATTATTTCACGCAAAAAGAACAATATCCCTTGTTGACCCCAAAAAAATATGATATAATAAATTCAGTAAATAATTTTCATTCGGAGGAAAATATGCTCGATTCTCATGCCGAACAGTTCCACCTTAAATGCTATCCCGGTCAGCTTGGGGAATATTGCCTTTTGCCCGGCGATCCCGGAAGATGCGAAAAAATAGCAAAATATTTTGATGAGCCCGAATTTTTATCGTCAAACCGCGAATTTACCATCTACCGCGGGTATATTTGCGGCGAACGCGTTTGCGTTTGCTCAACGGGTATCGGCGGTCCGTCAGCCGCGATCGCCGTTGAGGAGCTTGCCGCCTGCGGCGTTAAGAACTTTATACGCATCGGCACTTGCGGCGGCATTGATACGAAGGTTCGCCCCGGCGATATCGTTATTGCAACGGGGGCTGTGCGTCAGGACGGCACATCTCACGAATACGCTCCGCCTGAATTCCCCGCCGTTGCGGATTTTGAGCTGACCTCGGCACTCGTTGCCGCGGCAAAAAATCTCGGTATCCCCTCTCACACCGGTATCGTTCAAAGCAAAGACTCCTTTTACGGGCAGCATTCGCCGTCGCGCATGCCGACGGCAGGCGCACTGCTTGAAAAATGGGAGGCTTGGCGACGACTCCACGTACTCGCGTCCGAAATGGAGGCGTCAACGGTATACACGGTCTGCGCCTCTCTCGGCCTTGCGGCATCATCGGTCTTTCATGTCATTTGGAATCAGGAGAGAGCCGCACAGTTTCCGGACGAAAAGGAAGATCACGACACAGACCGTGCGGTACGCTGCGGTGTAGAGGCACTGCGCATAATGATATCCGAAAAAAACACGAAATAAAATATAATATTTTTTATATATTATATCTTGACAATTTTTGACGCGTATGTTATCATAATATCAAATACAAAATAGAGGGAATTTTAAAAAGGAGAAAACAAAAAAATGAAGAAGATCATCTCAACAGTTCTTGCGGTTATCATGCTCTTTTCACTCGCAGCTCTTGTCGGTTGTGCAGGCTGCAACGAGCCCATGCCCGAATTCGAAACGGTTAACGAAACGGTTTATGCAACAGCCAGCGTTCGCGTTCGTTCCACACCTTCGGTCGATACCGACGATAACATCGTCGTGACCCTTACAAAGGGACAGGCAATCGTCCGCACAGGATACAACGAGGAGTGGAGCCGTGTGCTTTACGAGGGCGAGGTTTGCTATATTTCATCAAGATATCTGACCACCGAGAAGCCTTCTGATTATGTAGAGCCCTCCACGACAGGCGGCAACGATACCAACGATGATGAGACTGTTCCCGATGAAGACTTCACGGCTTGCGACAACGAGGTTCTCTACGTTGCATGGCAGCAGGACGGAGTATGGCTCAAGAGCGGAACCGTCAATATTTATTCGGAAGCCAATTTCTCCGCAAAGGACGGAGTTCTCAATATCGGAACAAAGGTAACGCGCGTTGCCGTATACTATGAAACCGAGGGTGAGATCACGGGTCTTTCGAAGATACTTGTCGGCGATAAGACGTGCTATATCTCCAACAGAGCTCTCAGCGAGATCGATTACACAGCACTCGCAGATACAACAAATTAAAATAAAAGGCTTGCCAAAGGCAAGCCTTTTTGAAAAAAGATATGAAAAAATTTAAACTTACGATTATTATAACTATTGCCCTTTTGGGCGTGTCAATGCTTTTCTCCTGCGCTCAATGCTCACAGGATCCCGTTACCGAAGAGCCCGCAGAAACCACCACGGCCTCGGGAGTTGAGATAGTCACAGTTCCCGATCAAAAGGTTTACGTATATTATGATCTGAACGGCGACGGCGTTTGCGACGATGGCGTTATTCTCAATCTGCGCCGTGAGCCCGATAATAATGCCGCGCTGGCGCTAACCTTGCCGCGAGGCACTGAGCTTACGCGCACGGGCATTTCCTATGACAACAAAAAATACGGATCCGGTTGGAGCAGGGTCGTATACGAGGGCGAAATATATTACGCGCGAAACGATTGGCTCTCAACAACAGATCCGGGTAAATAAAAAAAAGCACCGTGAAGGTGCTTTTTTATTTGCGTTCTATGCGAAGTCTGTCCCGCAGTACAAATATATAATATGTAATAAGTTTTGAAAGTGCGAAATCGTACAAAACGAAAACGGCATTTCCGAGCGCGTAAGCTATTGCAATATTCGCGCCGCGCGAGAGCGACGGAATGAGCAAAAGGTCAACACCGGGGAAAAATGACGAGCATATGAAAAGAAACACCGTCATCAGCACATTAAAAACGAGCAGCTTTAAAAGATATGAAACGAACGGATTTAAGCGTTCAAGCCTCTGCTTTATTATCGGATAATATCCCGTTAAAATAAAAATCACGGCAGGCAGCTTGTTCGGTATCAAAAGAAAAGACAAAACGGACACGGCGGCATAAGTCAGCCACGGCCAATTCCCCCCTGCCTCGATAAGAACGACCGCGATCAGTATCGATGCGAGCATCGCCGCCGTAAGATCCATTACGTCTATGACCGACCCAAGAAAGATCAAAAGGACGGAGAACGCGCACAGTATTGCCGAAAGAGCAAGCTTGCGCGTATTTGTCTTCCCCTCTCTCATCGGCAGCACCCGCAAAGGCAATCGGCACACATAAGAGCCGTGCAGATATCGCAAACCGAGCAGCCGGCGCTTTGCGTTGTGTAACCGCCCGAACGGTTTATATGCGCTGCGAGGTTATCGCGCGCGCTTCTGTATTCATTATTATATGGGTCTTGTGCGCAGGCTTGATCAAAGCAATTTTTAGCATCGATATAATGCCCGCGGCGCAAAAGCACACAACCGCGAAGAAAATACCACTCAGCATTTCGCTTATCCGAAGAAACAGAGTTGAGCATACTCTCCGCCACGTCAATTCTGCCCGAATTTATCTCTCGGCGCACCTTTGCATAGAATTCGTCTGTGCTGTGAGAGCCGGGATTGTATCCTGCATATGAGCCGTTCGTTCCCGTTCCCTTGCCCGAGCGCTCGTTCTTTATGGCATCGTATGCCTCGTTTATTTCCTGCATTTTTTCGGTTGCAAGATCGGCAAGATCAGAATCGCGATACTTATCGGGGTGATATTTGCGCGCAAGCTCGCGGTATGCCTTTTTTATTTCCTCGTCGCTCGCATCGCGCGAAACGCCGAGTATCTGATATGGGTCTTTCACTTATTTTTGTCCTTTCCTATAACGGCCATGGCGGAATTTCTCATGCCGTAACAGATCATATTTTCAAGTATTGCGAAAACATCGCGTCTTTCGCCTTCATCAACAAGATCGAGGGCGTTCCTTATTTCGTTAAGCTCTGCCGTGAGCACATCGATCACGGCTTTTTTCTGTTCTTCGGTCGGGCACGCACCGTAGAGCATTAAAAACGGATTGTACCTTTTTCGCTTTTCGTCGTCCTCGCAGTCGTCAAGCGCATCTACTATATACACCCAGCGTCCTGCATGAGATCCGATCTTTCGCGAGATCTTCTTATCGGCGCCGTCATATCCGTGCGAGAGCACGTTTGCCATTATACCGCCGAAAAGATCTGCGGGGCGGTCAACCGTCGGCTCGCAACGCGCTTCAAGCAAGGACAGCTCGGTGAGCCCCGAATTTATTTGCTCCGAAAGCTCAGCAAGCTCACGCTTCGCTTTTTTGTTGCCCTTTTTGAGGAAGGCTCTGCCAACTCTTGCGGCAAGCTTTTTTGCGCCCCTTTCGTCATTGACATCGTCCGAAAGCTTTGCGTATGCAAGCAGGACCGATGCCCGTGCCGTAAAAGCAAGCTCGGGTGATATCTTCATAAAAGGCCGTTTTTTCAGTGGGTGAAGCGCGCAGTGTCCAACATAAAGCTCAGGCGTTTCGCCCGATATCGCAATACGGCAAAGCAAGGCGAAAACCATGTCATAGCTGAGCGTTGTGCGCGACCTGCAGCCGTAGCACTTGCCCATTGCTCGGCAAAGCCCGCAGTAAGCGGCGCGATAGTATTCGTCCTCACGCACCTTGAGCTCCGGTTTATAAGCCTTTATATATCCGAACATCGCGCCACCTCCTGTTTATTCTTCGTCTTCTTCGTCTTCTTCGTCGTAATCGTCTTCGTCTTCTTGGTCGTCGTAATCGTCGTACTCATCGGATTCTTCGACCGTTTTGTTCTTGATCACCGCTTTAACTACGAATAATGTGATAATTCCGACCACACCGACCGCTATGATAACTATCATAACAATGATATTAGGATCGATCTTCTCGTTTTCTTCACCCGGTGCCGTGGTCGTAACACCGTTTTGGCTTGTCAGCGCTTCCGCTTCAAGCAGATATTTATAATCCGCGTAATCCGTTGTCAGATTTGCAAGTCTTCCGAGCCTTGCGTACACATAATCTCCGATTATGAGATTGGAGATGTCGTGCTTTCCGGCATACATAGTTTCAAACGCCTCAACCGTCATACCGCTATTCGCTGCCTGCTCTGCAAGCATTGTTGCGTATTCCGTTTCGCTTATCGTGCCGAGCGCGCCCGTCTTATAAAGCGCAAAGCAAACAAGATCGCGCTCCGTTTGCACCTTCGCATATTCTTCTATGTCATCAAGCGAAATGCCGTTATATGCAAGGAAGGTCTCAAAGCTGCCGTAGGTCGCGGCATACTGCGGATTGCTCTCGTAATAGCTCAAAAGATAGTTATACTGACTTTCATAAT
Source organism: Oscillospiraceae bacterium (assembly GCA_015064095.1). Classification (GTDB taxonomy): domain Bacteria; phylum Bacillota; class Clostridia; order Oscillospirales; family CAG-272; genus RGIG3994. The sequence goes on from SVSW01000012.1 coordinate 17,319, forward strand.
AATAAAGCACGTGATCCTGAGGATAGCTTATCAAGGTTGCATTTGCGGCGATCGTGAGATATATCTCTGAAAGAACGAGCTGATCAAAATTTTGAAGCGAGGATTTTGCAACCAAGAGCTTAAAATCCTCAAGCGACTCACAGCCGTATTGAGATTTAACATGCTCCTCGGTATATCCGTATTCTATAATGGATTTTACAGTTACCGTGAAAACGACTTCTCTGCCCGCCATAGCGGTCTCCTCATAATTTTCGGGGACCGTGACCTTCACATCAGCGGTCTTTCCGGGCGTGATTCCGACGAGCTTATCGCTTACGCTTAAAAGATCAAGAAGCTTATCCCCCGAGGTCTTGCCCTGAGTGACCGTGCCCGAGCCTGTGCCACCGCGAACGGGGATCGGCTTTCCCGTCGATGTAACTATATTTCCGACATAGGAAATACTCAAAATATCTCCGGCGGCTGTATTTCGGCTTTTGACCTCGGCATATACGCCGTTTTTGACCGCCATTTCGTAAAGATCCTCGTCCGTGACGCCGACATTTACGGTGACATCTAAATTTTGATATTTACCGAGCTTTATATAAGGAGAAAGATCCGTGTTAAGAAGATCTATTGCATTGTGACCGGAGGTTTCCTCCGCAAAAACAGGCAATGCCAATACGGTCGCCGCCATTATTGCCAAAAAGGCGCAGGTGATCTTTAAAATATGCTTTTTCATCACTCGGTCACCTCACCTGTCGTTTCGTTTTCCGAGAGCAAGTGCTCATACTGCTCATAATCGGTCGATATATTGATCGTTACGGCAAGGTGTTCGATACACATATTTTTTCTTATAACGTTTTTTATGTTAAATTCGCCGTTTTGCGCCTCCATAACATCTCCGCTCGAATAACCGTACTCGGAAGCAAGCTCGGAAAGCTTCATTCTGTAATCGGCCTCGCTGAGCGTCAACCCCTCGGCGACGAACACCGCATGGAGAATGAGATCCTCCTTTGCGTACTCCCGTGCAAGCTCAAGTATATCCTCTGCAGCGGCACTCGGATAGCTTTCTTCAAGCATTTCCCGATAGAAGCCCACAAGCTCATCGGGATAAGAGATCACAGAGCATTTGTCAAAAACGCGATCGATCACCGCGGCATAAACGTCGTCCTCGTAATTTTTCAGATTTTCCTTTATGATAGTTTTGCGGTAATTCTCGGAAAACTCCGCAAGCGTTTTAAACTCGCCGTTCGTTATTTCCTCTATGAGCGCATCGGTCGGAGTATAGTCCATTATATAATTTACCGTTATCTCGAAGACCGCCGAAACGCCGGCGAGCGCTTCCGCGCCGTAATCACTCGGGAACGTCACGTTTGTTTCGACCTTAGTGCCGGGCATGACACCGTAAAGATCGTCGGCAAATCCTGCGATATATCCGTTGTTTTCCACAAGCTCGACCGTGGCGCTGTCAGACGTGCCGCCTTCAAAGTAAATGTCTTCAACTCGGCCGGCATAGCTTATATTGAGCGTATCGCCCGCCGCCGTCACTCTGTCCGTGACCTTTTTGTAAGCTCCGCTTTCCTTCATATATGAAATCAGCTGCTCGCTAAGCTCCTCGTCGGAGCAATAGACGTTATGAGTCAGCGGCTCGCTCTTGTAATCGCCAAGCGTTACGTAATTCGAAAGCTCGAATTTCATAACGTCAACCCCTTCACTTGGAGTTTTTTGGGTGGTTTCGGGTGTCCCGGTCGTAACGGAGCCCTCTGCCGTGGTCGTTGTTCCCGCGCCCTCTCCGGTAGGCTGACAGGAAACGAGAGCAAGCGCGGCCAGACCTGCCGCAAGGATTTTAACAAAACAGTTCTTCATAATATATCCTTAATAAAAACATTCATATTATTATAACACACTATTCCGATCTAATCAAGGCAAAAAAGCGTAATTTCACTCAGAGAACACATAAAAATCAAAAAAGCCGATCGTAGATCGGCTCTTTTTGAGTGAAATTATTTCTTTGCTTCGTCTTCAACCTTTATGACTTCTTTTCCATCATATGTGCCGCAATTCTTGCAAACGCGGTGCGAAAGAACGAACTCTCCGCACTTGGGGCACTTCACCATGCCCGGAACGTCCAATCTTTCCTTAGCGGTGCGTCTTCTGTCTCTGCGTGCTGCGGAAACTTTTCTCTTCGGTACTGCCATTTCCTAATCCTCCTTTGAGATTCAGTTATTTTTATTTTCTTCATTAAAATATTGCCGCAGGGCGTCCCATCTCGGATCGCGCTCCGTCAGATCGCAGCCGCAATCTCCGTCTCGCTTTTTCTTGCCGCATTTGGGGCAAAGCCCGGGGCAGTCCTCGGAGCAAAGCAATCTCATCGGGAAATCGAGGATCAGCTCCTCGCAGATCTGCCCGTCAATATCAAGCTGCCCGTTTTCAATAATGACGTATTCATCGACATTATCCTCGACCTGCTCGTCCGAAAGCGTCCCCTCGCTGACTGCGGTGCGGACGAATTCTGTAACGAAGGTAGATTCGACGGGCGAAAGGCATCTTGCACATTCGCCGTGATAATCAAACGATACGGAGAGCGAAAGCTGCATATACCCTGCCGTGTCGACTATATCACCGACCACCTTGATATTCGAATCGATAATTGCTCCGTTTATCTCGAAGGGTGAAAGCTCAAAATCAACTTCGATACGGTGAGTTTCACCGCGAAGCATAGGTCTCATATCAAGCTTCATAACAGTCGACCCCCTTCTTTCGATAAAGCAACATTTAATATTATACTGTAACCTTATCGCTTTGTCAAGAGTTTTTTGATTTTTTCGCGTTTATTTTGCAATAAATTTTATCGATAGAAAAAAGCCGATGCACGCATCGGCCTTTTTATATTAATAGCCTATGGATTTGAGGTAATCTCTTGCGAGCTTGACGCATTCGATAAGCGGCATCTCATCGGAGTTGTCCTGCTCAACGATGATCCAATCTGCGCCTGCGTCCTCAGAAGCCTTTATGATCTTCGGCATATCCTGAACGCCGTATCCTACGGGGCGGAGACGGAACTTGTTATTGCTCGTATCGGCAACGGCCTTATCCGTTCCGATAAGCTCGTACATGTTGCTGCTCTTTGTGCCCGTGAAGTCCTTGAGATGGACAAGAGGTGCGCGTCCGGAGTATTTTCTGACAAAATCGGCAGGGTCCTCTCCGCCAACGTTTACCCAACAGGTATCAAGCTGAGTTTGCAGCAAGTCCGCGGGAACCTCACGGTAGAGCTTGTCGATTATGTACTCACCGTCGATCTTGTCAAATTCAAAATCGTGGTTGTGATAAAGCATGGTAAGACCTGCTTTTTTTGCGAGTGCCGCGATCTCTTTTATCTTCTCGATCGTTGCATCGATATTTTCGTCTGCAAGCTCGTTATCTCTTGCGAGCCACGGAATAACGATATATTTGCAGCCTGCGGCAAGGCAGTCGGAGAAAGCCCTGTCGGGGTCTTCTACCATTTTCGGGAAGGGATAGTGGCAGGAAACGACCTCCATACCAAGATCTCTTGTAAGCTTGCCCATTTCGGCGGGGTCTGCGCAGAAGCCCGCGAACTCAACGCCGTCGTATCCCATTTTTGCGATCTCGGTCAAGGTCTTGACATAGTCCTTTTCCATGTACTCTCTGACCGTATAAAGCTGAACGCCCACTTTAAGTGCCATTTTCTTGTCCTCCAAGTATAAATTGATTAATTATATTATACTCTTACGGCAAAGCCGTGTCAAGCGGTTTGCAACTTTTTACCAAAATTCGACACGTACTTCCCAAAACAGATTTTGGCACTTGACAATTATATTTGCAGATGTTATAATAATTCCGTAAAAATATTGTTGAAAAGAGGATATAATATGGAACAAACAAAGGAAACCGGCACTTTAACGTTTGCGGATATTCTTCGAATGTTCAGCGGAAAATTCATAAAGCTGATATGTGTCGTTCTCGCATTTGCAATAGTTTTTGCGGGTTTTGTATTTATAAAGTCTTTGCTCTCCCCGAATTACGGGTCAAAGATAACGTTTTACGTTTCGCATACCGACGCTTCCTATCAGCTCTTGACGATACTGAACTCCGAAGCGTTCGCAGAAAAGCTTTTGCTTGATGAAAACGGCTTGCCGCCGAAGGATCAGTGCGACGCCGCCGAATACGAGGCAGCCCTTGCGGCGATAAAAGCATACAACGAGGCTCGCAAAATAAAATATGAAGCCAACAAAAAGCTTCAGCTCTTCCCCTTCGAGTTTGCGGCGATCGAGCAGGAATATAAGGCTCTGCGCGACGAATATGATCGCACATATAACCTTCTTGATACATACCAGAGCGTATGGTCCGACAAAATTGCGGAAAATCCCGAGCACTCAGTTATGATAGCATCGCTTGAAGCCGAGCTTGAGATCATCAAGAACAAGATCACAAAATTTGAGCAGGGCGATGAGAACAACATGGGCTATCTTGAAGCGCTCCGCACAAAGCTTGCGATCGAATCGGATTACGCCGTGGCGTCAGAGAACGTCAAGAGCGCACGCAAGATAGCGGAGGAGCTTTCCGAAAAGGTTGTTTCCGATTGGCGCGCAGAAGCAGCTGAAACGATCATGGAATATTCCGTCAGCATCAGCGCAAGCTTTGCCGCATATGAAAACATTTTCAATACTGAAAACAAGAACGCAAACGAAGGCTCGGAGGAGATCAAAAAAGGTCTTTTCCTCACGTTTGATGTGTCATCTCCAAAGAAAGAATCCGCAGCTGAAATAATTGAGAAAATCAAGTCCGTTGCTCCTTCTGTAATCGAAGAAAACCTCGAAAAGCTCACGGGTGAGGTCGAGATCGATTGCAATCTTATAAGCACGGTCAGCGATGCCGCAAAGGTAAGCGAATCCGACCTCAAGACCGTCGGAATCTTCGGAATTATCGGTGCGCTTGTCGGATTTGTCATATTCTGCGCTATCGTTATTTTGCGCGGATTTTGGATCACCGCAGTTGCAGCACCCAAAGAGGCAGAAGCACCCGTTGAAGAGATCGAGAATATATACGCAGAAAAATAAAAAAACAAGCCGCGAGATCAGATGATCTCGCGGCTTTCTTTATATTTCTGTGGGGTGGCACAAAAATGCCCGATACCCAAGACTTTTAAGCTCGTTCGCGGCGCTTTCGGCATCGCCGTCCGTTCTGAATATGCCGAACACCGAGCTTCCGCTGCCGCTCATAAGTGTACCGCACGCTCCGTTCTTTTTCATTATGTTTTTTATTTCGGGAGAATATCTTGCCGTGATCTCGAAAATATTGTAAAGATCATCACCGATATTTGCGTTCCCCGCCGAAAACGCCTCCGATATTGCTTCGATACGGTCGCTTTGCGGTTTATATTCCAAAAAATCATTAAATTCTCGGTCAAGCGCCGAAAACTGCTCGGGTGTGCTGACGTGGTCGTCCCCTATTGCAATGACAATAGGGCAATCGGGCATTTTCGGCATATCCGCAATTTTCTCTCCCCTGCCCCGAATTGCTTTCGTGCCGCCGACAGTACAAAAAGGCACGTCGGAGCCGAGCGTGAGAGCTATCCCCAAAAGCTTGTCCTCGCTTAAAGGACTTAGGTAAATTTCATTCAAGCCTCGCAAGACCGCGGCGGCATCGGCACTGCCACCCGCAAGCCCCGCGCCCATCGGAATGTGCTTTTTTATTTCGATACGTGCGCCGCCGCGCACGCCCGCGGCGGCGAAAAACGCCGCCGCAGCGCGATACGCAAGATCGCGTTCTTTTTCTATGTTTATTTCGTTTTTGACCTCAATTCCGCACTCGGTGCGCTCTATCTTTATTTCGTCGCAAAGGCTGACGGTCTGCATCACGCTCAAAATATCGTGATACCCGTCCGTCCTCTTTGCCTCAATATCAAGATAAAGATTTATCTTTGCATATGCTCCGACTGTTATCATTTCGGTCTCCTGATGTTTTTTTATATATTATCACATATATATGAATTCCTTGTTAACAAAACAGCTTTGCGAGTTGTTTTCCCGCGAGTGCCGCGTCTATCGCCTCGGGCATATACGAAAGATTTGAAACGAGTGAGTGCGGCTTGTTTTTCGGGTCGTCCTGACGCATCGGAACGAAATATACGTTTTTCTTTTCAAGCAGCGTGGCTATATTTTTCATATTCGCCGACATTGCATCGTTGCTTGAAAGCGCAATGAGCAAAGGCCGATCACCGCGCAAATGCGCCTTAGCCGCCATTGTCACGGGGGTATCCGTAATGCCGGCAGAGAGCTTTGCAAGCGTGTTGCCCGTGCAGGGGCAAATGATGAGCAGGTCAAGCTTTGTTTTCGGCCCGAGGGGCTCGGCGTCCTCTATCGTGCAAACGGGTTCTTTGCCCGTTATGTCCTTCACCTCACGGTAAAAATCATCGGCTCTGTAGAATCTTGTGTCAAGAGCTTTAACATTGAAGCTCATGATCGGCAGCACGTCAAATCCGCGCGCAACAAGAGCGCGCAGCTCGGCAAGCGATGCCGCAAGCGTGCAAAACGAGCCGCAAAAAGCGTATCCTATCATAAAAATCTCCAAAATCTAAATCATTTTGGGGAGCAGCTCCGCTATCGCATCTCCGACGAAGCTCCCCGCGGTCGTCGGTGCGTATTTACCGGGCAACCCGGGCGCATATATAAGATTTGTTCCGTATTCTTTCACGGCTTTCGGATCAAATCCGCCGGGGGCTGAGGCAAGGTCTACCATCAGCGTCCGGCGCGAAAAATCCTTTAAGACCGTACCGTCAAAAAGCCAGTGCGGCGCAGTGTTGAAAACAACATCACAGGAGTTGAGTAACGAAAGCGAGCTTTTTCCGTGTGATACGGATATTTTAAGCGTTCCGTATCCAAAGCACGAGGCATATGCAAGATCAGTTGTTCGCCTTGCCGCCACCGTGACGGACGCGCCGATCGAATCAAGCATACGCGCAAGGAATTTGCCGATCCGCCCGTATCCGACAACGGCGACCCTTGCGCCTCCGAGCGAGATGCCGAGCTCGTTCATTGAAAGCGAGATCGCACCCTCTGCGGTGAGATATGCATTTTTTATCATCAGTTCCTCGGAAAGGAAATAATCAAACAGTCTGACGCCCAGCCGATCCGCCTCGCTTTTTATTTTCGGCTGTATTCTGCCGGCGCAGATCGGTATGCTTTTAGCATTTGAAAAGATCTCATCGATCCTCGGAGCTTGATCGCGGAAAGCTCCGACACAGCTGACAGTCACCCCGTCACCGGACATCGGAAGCGGCAAAACCAGCGCATCTGCATCATATGCCGCTTCAAGTTGCTCAAGTCTGCGAACATGACCCCCGATAGCTTCGGGTATGCCGTAAACCGTAACGGAATATCCAAGCTCGGACACGCGCTCAGCCGCCGCGCCCTGCCGTCCGTCCCCGCCGATAAATGCAATCTTCTTTTCTCTCATAACCGTTCCCCTAAATGATATTATATTATATTCTATGTCAAAAGGGGTCGAAAGGTACAAAAAAAAAGCACGCATAAGCGTGCTTTTTTCATTTATCGGTATCAAATCTTTCGCCGAGCTTTATCGGCATGACCCGTCCCGCAGTCATCTCCGAAAGCTTTTTTGCCACAGCATCGGTCAGACCGATCTTAACGGCGAAACGCACGGTAACGTCCGCTCCGAACTCCGTTTCGTCGATGATCGCTCCGAATTTCGGGAGCTCATTTGCGATCCTCGTGTGATCTGCATACGAGCAATGTATTTTTAGCTCCGAGAAGCTCTCGTACGTCACGATCCCCGCCGCCGCGATAGCGTCCGACGCCGCCTTTGAGTATGCGCGAACAAGTCCGCCCGCACCGAGCAATATGCCGCCGAAATACCGTGTTACCACAACGCATATATCGCAAGCGCCGCTTTTTCTGATCGCGTCGAGTGTCGGCATACCTGCCGTACCCTGAGGCTCGCCGTCATCGGAATAACGGGCGAGGATTCCGCCGTTCATATAATATGCCCACACATTATGAGTTGCGTCCGAAAATCCGCGTTTTTTCTCCTTGATAAACTCCGCCGCGCGCTCCTCGGTCGTGCAATGTATTGCGTTTCCGATAAAGATCGAGCGTTTTTCCTCAAACTCAACGGTCGCAGGACCTTTTATGGTTACATATATCTCACTCATCGTCATTCTCCGTATAGCCAACGACGTATTTTTTCAGCTGGCCGCGTGTTTTTGCATCGAGCATGGCGATAACTGTTATCACGTCCTCGCCGTATTCGACACTCTCGATCGCCGCACCGCTTCTGTAAAGCGAATTAAGAGCACCCGCCTCGGAATTCGGGATCAGCAAAGTTTCGCGGCTGTGTCCGTTTAGCACTATATTTTCAAGCTTACTTACAAAATTTTCAATACCCTGACCCGTTGCGGCAGAGATATATGCAACGTTTTCGGGCATCTCGATGCCGAAGCGTCCGATGTTTGCCGCACCCCTGTCGCATTTATTGAACACATAGAGCGTGGGCTTGCCCGCCGCGCCAAGTTCGGAAAGAGTTTCTTCGGTTACCTTCACCTGCTCCTCGGCGTCGGGATCCGATGCGTCAACGAGCAAAACGAGAATATCGGCGTAAACCGCTTCTTCAAGCGTAGATCGGAACGCCTTTACAAGCTGGTGCGGTAATTTTCTTATAAATCCGACGGTGTCCGTAAGCAATATCTGCGTGCCGCCGGGCAAGCAGAACTTGCGGGTAGTGGGATCGAGGGTCGCAAAAAGCTTGTCCTCGGCGAGTATTCCCGCATTGGTGAGCTTGTTTAAAAGGGTGGATTTACCGGCGTTCGTGTATCCGACGATCGCGACCTTCGGAACGCCGCTTCGATCGCGTGAGGCGCGCATGGTCATGCGGTTTTTCTCCATTTCCGCGATCTCGGCCTCGAGTGCCGTTATTCTGCGGCGCACGTGGCGGCGGTCGCTTTCGAGCTTTGATTCACCGGGTCCGCGCGTGCCGATTCCTCCTCCGAGCCTTGACATTTCAACACCGTGACCCGTAAGCCGAGGTGCCGTATAGCGCAGCTGTGCAAGCTCGACTTGAAGGCGTCCCTCTCCCGTTTTTGCATGGAGCGCAAATATATCAAGTATCAGCATCGTGCGGTCGATAACGCGCACGTCGCCGAGAATGTCCTCTATATTTCTGATCTGCGACGGCGAAAGCTCCGCATCAAAAACGCAAAGCTCAATACCGTTATCGCGGCAGAGCAGACAAAGCTCATAAAGCTTGCCCTCGCCGATAAGCGTTGCGGGATTTGGCGACGGAAGCTTTTGTGTAAGACGCAAGATCTCCTCACCGCCCGCAGTATCGAGCAGGCGCGCAAGCTCGTCAAGCGAGTTGTGCACCGACTCCTCGCTCTCCCCTCCGGTTATTATGCCAACGGTCGCCGCTCGGCTGTATTCTGTCTTATTTTCCATAAACACCTCGTGATAAAAATCAATGCGGGCAGAATTCTTCCGATTCTGCCCGCATACGATGATTATTTGCTTGCTTCAAGACGCTTTTTGAATTTGTCAACACGTCCGCCGGCATCGACGAACTTCTGCTTGCCCGTGAAGAACGGGTGGCACTTTGAGCAAATTTCAACCTTGATCTCTCCGCCCTTGGTCGACTTTGTAACGACCTTGGCGCCGCAAGCGCAGGAAATTGTGCACTCTTCGTACGTGGGATGCAGTCCCTCTTTCATTGTTTTCACCTCCGTTAACGGCCCCGTCGCTCATTTTTCATGGCTGTCTAGCCGTAATGCGAATATTATAGCACAAGGTATAAAAAAATGCAATAGTTTTTTTTATTTTTCTCAAAAATAATGATATTATCAGATCTTAGCCTCTATTTCGTCGCGTAATTTGGCGATTATCTTCTTTTCAAGTCTTGAAATATACGACTGAGATATGCCGAGGCGATCGGCGACCTCCTTTTGCGTTAATTCCCTTTCCCCCATAAAGCCGTAACGCCATGCGATGATCTCCTGCTCGCGCGGGGAGAGCGAAAGCAACGCGCGGCGAATGACCTCTCGTTCCTCTCTTTTTTCAAGCTCATAAGATACGCTGTCCTCCTCACTGCCGAGAATATCCGAAAGTAAAAGCTCGTTGCCGTCCCAGTCCGTGTTAAGCGGTTCATCGATCGAAACCTCGTTTTTTGCATTTCCGCGCTTTCTTATATACATAAGTATTTCATTCTCTATGCACCGCGAAGCATACGTTGCAAGCTTTATGTTCTTCTCGGCACAAAATGTATTAACCGCTTTTATCAAGCCTATCGTGCCGATCGAAACGAGGTCCTCGATCCCGATCCCCGTATTTTCAAAGCGCTTGGCTATATAAACGACGAGCCGCAGATTGTGCTCGACGAGCACGGTCGCCGCGCCGTCATCGTATTCCATTCGGGCGAGCCATTCCGCCTCCTCGTCGTGCGAAAGCGGCGGCGGAAGCACCTCGGGTCCGTTGACATAATATATCCCCTTTATCCGTTCCTTTATCTTGAACTTGTTTTTGATAAATTCAACAATATTATTAATAAAAGTCATACTGCTTTTCCTCATATAAGTAGTTCGGGGGGAAGTAATGCTTCGTAGCCCTTTGCAGATCCGCCGATCGGTGCGGGAGCGAACAGCGCCTCGCTCTTATGCGGCTCGCCGTCCTCGCCCGTGACCTCTATTTTGTCTGCGGTCATGGCATAAAGCATCGATACACCGCCGATGCTTGATGCAGGTATCAATCTCACGCGTCGAGCATACTCGGGCGGAAGCTTTGCTATAAACGAGGCATCGTTTTCGCGCACCGCCTTTATTATTTCATCGGGCAGGATACGGCGCAGAGATGAAAGATCCCCGATTATAACACATTTTCCGCTTACGGGATCTCGCACAAGATTCCCGTTATCGCACACAGCATAAAGACTTACAGTCTTCCCGTCGAGCGTTATTTCCACCCTTGCACTCTTTTCGGACTGCTTTTCGCGAAAGAATCGGCCTCCGGCAAGCGTCGCAGCCCCGCTGACTGCGGCAAACAAGGCAAAAAGCCACACGGGTATTCCCTCGCTGTCAACCTGCAAAAGCTCAAGCGGCAGCTCAAGCGTGTTGAGAAGATTGAAAAGTGCCGTCATCATTCCGCCGAGCGCAACCGAAACGCCGATATACACCGCGGTGCTTAAAATGATGCGTGAAAATTTCGCTTTTCTTTCAATAAAAACAGCCGCACACATGAAAAGCAACGCCGCGGCATCAAGAATCAGCCCGAAGGGCGGAACGATGTACGCAAAAAGCACGGCAACGGAGTAAACTCCGCCGGCGATCGATGCAAGCAGAGCGCGCAGCGTATTAAGCTTTTTTCGTAAAATCGCCGATGTTATGTAAAAGCATAAAAAATCCATGCTGAAATTCACCAAAAACAAAAGATCGGCAAAGACCGTTTGCTCCAATTATATCCCCTCCTTTATGATAAATTATATCCCTCTCCGAGCGCAAAATCTGTCGCTGTGCGTCGCCCGAAAAGATTTATTTTCGCCTTGCAATGAGAAAAAAAGTATGTTATAATATGTCGGGGGGCAGAATAATGAAGAAAGCTTACAAAATCATCATAAAATCGGCAATATCGCTCGCGCTCCTTTGTGCGATCCTGCTCGTTTCGCCTTTTTTTGACGCGGATAGCTCATATCCGGCATTTAATATATTCGGCGAAGCCGATATGAACCGAAACGGCAGATCGGACGCACTCGATATTCTTGAGGGCGCACGTGCCGATGCCAAAAGCATGCCGACGTATAACGATCAGTATTACGAGGGGGGATATCCGCCCGATAACATAGGCGTTTGCGCCGACGTTATTTGGCGCGCGTTCAAGAACGCAGGATACGATCTCAAAAAAATGGTCGACGCGGACATAAGAAACCGCCCCGAATTTTATACCGATATAAATAAGCCCGACCCGAATATCGATTTTCGCCGCGTGGTCAATCTGATCGTATTTTTCCGCACATGCTCTCCGGCTTTGACCGTTGATATAAAGGAAACCGATGAATGGCTGCCGGGCGACATCGCGGTTTTTGCCAATCGGCTCGGCAAGCCCGATCACATAGGGATAATTTCCGATGTTCGCGCAGAGGACGGAACACCGTTCCTGATACACAACAGCGGTCAAGCCGAGCGCGAGGAAAATGCCCTGCCGGAGCTTTCGGTCATCGCACATTTTCGCTTTGATGTAACGATGCTTCCGCGCGATATGATTTTTATATGGGAATAAAAAACACTTGACAATATAACACGTTTAACTTATAATAAAGTAAAACAGTTGGAGGTTCAAAATGAAAATTACGAAAGAAACGATTATCGGCGATATTCTTGATGCCGATATAGAAACTGCTCAGTTTTTCTTTGAGATAGGTATGCACTGCCTCGGTTGCCCCCATTCGCGCGGCGAGTCCGTTGCGGACGCATGCGCAGTTCACGGCACCGATGCCGATGAGCTTGTCAAAAAGATAAACGACTTCCTTGCAAGCAAGGCATAAGGCATAAAAAGGGGTTCAGCGAAACGTTGCAACCCATTTTTTATTATGAATTTAAGTAACAGACTGATGTCCGCCGCAAAATATGTTCGCCGCGGATCTAAAATAGCAGATATCGGCACGGATCACGCATGGCTGCCGATATATCTTATTGAAAAAGGCATCTCGCCGTGTGCCGTTGCCGCCGATATAAACGAAGGCCCGCTTGAACGGGCGCGCATCAATATACCGCGAGGTATGCAAAAAAAGATCGAGCTGCGCCTGACGGACGGTCTTTCGGGAATTGAAGATTGCGGAGTAAATGATATTCTGATATGCGGAATGGGCGGTGAGCTTATCGCGCGCATCATATCCGATGCACCGTTCACGAAAAACGGAAATATCCGCCTCGTTCTCCAACCAATGACAAAAGCTCCGCATCTGCGCGAGTTTCTTTTGTCGTCGGGATACTCGGTAATTGACGAGGCCCTCTCGTTTGATGACCGAATTTATCAAACGCTTTGCGCGGAATACACAGGTAAAACGGAAAAATATTCCGATACCGAGCTTTTGCTCGGACGGCACAATATCGAGCGTGGAGGCGAGCTTTTTTCGCGCTTTGTAGCACAGAACATAAAAATGTTCGAGGGCATCATCGCCGGCAAGGCTGCGGGCGGAGCTGATATATCATATGAAGAAAAAATTTTAAAGGAATTGAGAGATCTATTATGACAGTTCGCGAATTTTATGAATTTATGTGCGAGAAAATACCGCCCGAGCTTTCACTTGTCGGTGACTGCGACGGGCTTTGCTGCTGCCCCGACCCCGAGCGAGAGGTAACTAACGTGCTGATCGCGCTCGACGCAACGGACGACGTCGTAAACGAGGCGATCGAGGACGGAGCCGATGTCATTCTTACACATCACCCGATGATATACGGCAAGATAGAGGGACCCGTGAAGGGCGAATACCACGCAGATAAGATAATCAAGCTCATTAAGAACGATATTTCCGTCATGGGCTTTCACACAAGGCTTGACGCGGTGGACGGCGGCGTGAATGACATGCTTGCGCACCTGCTCGGACTTGAAAATATCGAAAAATTCGGCGAGGGCAATATCGGTAGAATAGGAGATCTGCCGAAAGATATGACCGCCGAGGAGCTTGCGATATTTACGCGTGACACTCTCGGTGCGCCGAAGGTCGAGCTTGCGGATCACGGAAGGCCGATACGCCGCGTTGCGGTCGTCGGAGGTTCGGGCTCAAGTGAGGTGTATGCCGCACTTTTTGCCGGCGCAGATGCCTTTGTCACGGGCGATCTTAAATTCCACGAGCTGACGGACGCACCCGATTTTGGAATGACGCTGATAGCTGCCGGACATTTTTACACGGAAAATCCCGTCTGCGCCCGTCTTTTCGAGCTTGCAGCCGAGGCAGGTGCAGTTCCGACGATAACGTTTTCCAACAGAATAAAAACGGTATAAGAAATTAATTAACGGCAAGGATACTCAAGATCCTTGCCGTTCTTTTATTCCTTGGCGCCCGTATGCATCTCTTTGCGCTTATGTCTTCTGACTCTGTTGATGTGCCGCTCAAAATCGCCGTTTTCGATAAGTCGCGCAATAACGTACTGCTCAAACGCAGGAACGGTGCACGAATAAAATCCAAGACGCTCATCAAACTCGCGCACGAGTTGCTTTGGTAGAACCATATAACCCACACGCATAGAAGGAGAGATAGTTTTTGAAAAAGTGTTCAGATAGATCACGTTATCGCCGTCCGAGAGCGAGAAAAGCGTATCCTCAGGCTTTGTGGAAACCGAAAATTCCGATTCAAAGTCATCTTCGATGATGTATCTTTTGCCGTTCCCTGCCCAGCGGATATATTCGTGCCGCTTGCTTGCAGAAGCAGATACGCCCGAAGGATAGCTTCTGTACGGAGTGGTATGAAGCACGTCGGCTTTTGTGCTTGCAAGCTCCAAGCTGTCAATACCGTCGTTCGATAAGCGCAAGCTCTCGTAAAAGACCTCGGCAGCAGAATAAACCTGCTCGATTTTCTCATATGACGGACTTTCAATTCCGTAGATCCTGTTTCGTCCGAGCAGCTCAATAATAAGCCCGTAAAGATATTCCGCACCTGATCCGATAACGATCTGCTCCGCATCAACGGCAATGCCGCGGTTTTTGGAAAGATATTGCTTTATCGCAAAGCGAAGCTCAAAGCAGCCCTTGTTATGGGATTTTTGCAGTATCTCCTCACCAAAATCGCTTATCACGGCTCGCATGGTTTTAGCAAGCACCGAGAAAGGAAAGTCGGGGCTTTTTCGGTGTTCGTGCGAGATCTTGGCGCTATTAAGTCCCGGCTCCGACGGTAAAGCAAAGCCGTCGGAGTTCCGAAAGACCACAAAAAATCCGCTGCGCTCGCGGGATTCAATATATCCTTCGTCACAGAGCAGCGCATATGCGTGCTCCACCGTAACGGTGCTCGTTTCGGTTTCATCGGCGAGCAATCGCTTTGAAGGGAGCTTTGTGTTGTACGGATAGTTGCCGTTTATAATATCGTCCTTTATCTGCTTGTATATCTGCAAATAAAAAGGGTGGTTGCTTTTGTCGATCCTGTATTTCATCTGGTTATATATTATTCTCCGTTTCTGGCCATTGTAATGATATCAGCTACATTATATAATAAAACCGAAAAAATTACAAGGAAAAAATATTATGTCTTACAAAAAAATTCTCACAATTCAAGATATCTCGTGCGTAGGTCAGTGTTCGCTGACGGTCGCACTGCCCATTCTCTCCGCTTGCGGACTTGAAACCTGTATTCTTCCGTCTGCCGTACTTTCGACGCATACGGCAGGCTTCAGCGGTTTCACGTTCCGCGATCTCACCGATGATATGCCCGAAATTCAAGCGCATTGGAAAAAGGAAGACATCAAGTTCCGCGCGATCTATACGGGATACCTCGGCAGCGTGAAGCAGGTCGGATACGTCAAAGATATCCTGAATACGATGGGCACCGATGACTGTGTTCGCATAGTCGATCCCGCCATGGCAGATAACGGAAAGCTGTATTCTATCTTCAACGAAGAATACGTTGAGGCGATGCGCGGACTTTGCGCGTCTGCGGATATTCTTATACCGAATATCACGGAGGCTTGCTTCCTCTCCGAGGTCGAATACCGCGAGACCTATGACGAAAGCTATATAAAGATGCTTCTCTCTAAGCTTTCAAAGCTCGGCGCAAAAACGATCGTTCTGACAGGCGTGGGATATGCACCCGAAAAGACCGGAGTAGTTGCATATGAAAACGGAGAGATACGCTACTATGAGCACGACAAGATATCAAAGGGCTGCCACGGCACGGGAGACATATACGCTTCCGCCTTCACCGGCGCATTGATGAATGATAAGGACGTCATAGAAGCAGTTAAGATCGCCGCAGATTACACGGTGAAGTGTATTATGAACACACAAGGCGATGCCGACCATTGGTACGGCGCAAAGTTCGAAACGGCACTTCGCGATTTGATGGATATGCTTGCATAAAGAAAAAAGGGCTGACGGTTCGTCAGCCCTTAAAATTTGTCACGAAGTAGACAAAGAACTGCCAAAACGATTGAAAAGTTTAAAAAAATATGATATGATAAACTCATCGGTAAATGAAAATTTGACGGAGGATCGCTGTGACAGTAAAATTGTTTATTCAAGCAATCACTAAATTTATATTCGGCTTTATTTTGGTTGGGCTGCTTATATTTTTACCAGCAGGCACTTTTTCGTTTTTTAACGGTTGGCTGTTTATGGGGCTTTTGTTCGTACCGATGTTTTTTGCGGGGATCGTTATGATGTTCAAGGATCCGAATCTGTTGAGAAGCAGACTTGATGCCAAAGAAAAGCAACGGGAACAAAGTACGGTTATAAAATTAAGCGGACTTATGTTTTTGTCCGGTTTCATCGTTGCGGGCCTGGATTTTCGTTTTAATTGGTTAACACTGCCAAGAGGCGTTGTGATAGGCGCGGCAATAGTTTTTCTTGTGGCGTATATACTTTATGCCGAGGTGCTAAGAGAAAACGCATACCTCAGCCGCACAATTGAGGTACAGGAAGGCCAAAAGGTTATCGACACGGGCTTATACGGCATCGTCAGACACCCAATGTACAGCGCAACGTTACTTTTGTTTTTATCAATGCCGCTTGTGCTGGGATCGGTATATTCATTTTTGATTTTTCTTGCATACCCATTTATTATTGGGAAAAGAATTAAAGGCGAGGAAGAATTTCTCGAAAAAGAACTTAACGGCTACCGTGAGTATAAGAAAAAGGTCAAATACCGATTGGTCCCTTTCATTTGGTGAAAGATCTGCCAAGATGACGATTTCGTCAGCTTTAAAATTGCACGGCAGCAAGCAAAAAGCTCAATCGGTTGAAAAATTCATAGGAATGTGATATAATAATCTCATTGATAAATAAGAATTCAGCGCTCATTTTTCACTCTACCAACGGTTTACTTCTCCTCACTAAACCGGCGGTGGGTGTACTTTGTGAGTAATAACGGCTATACTGTATGCGAAAGGAGGTCACCATGGATCAAATCAAGATAGGAAAATTTATTGCCGAGTGCAGAAAAACAGCAAATTTAACACAAATGCAGCTTTCTGAAAGACTCGGTATCACCGACAAGGCCGTATCCAAGTGGGAACGAGGCATGGCAATGCCCGATTCTTCGATCATGCTTGAGTTGTGTGATATTCTCGGCATCAGTGTAAACGAATTATTAAGTGGGGAGGAAATCAGTATGGAAAACAACGATCAAAAAAACGAACAGCTTGTGCTTGAAATGGCAAAAGAATTAGAGAAAAAGAATAAAACGATCTGGGCTTCTATGTGGGCAATCATGACCGTAAGCATGATAGCCCTGTTAGCAGGCCTCTTAATTGCCGCATTTTTGATACCCGAAGGAGTGTGGCAGCTCGTCGCAATTCTCGGAATTTGCATTGTATTTTTAATACCTTGCTTTTATGCATTAAAGCTTGAAGTAAGCGTAGGCGCTTATAAGTGCAAGAACTGCGGCAACGAGTTTGTACCAACCTATATGCAGGCGCTTAACGCAATGCACAGAGGAACGACGCGGTACTTAAAGTGCCCGAAATGCAAAAAACGCACTTGGTGCAAAAAAATATTGAAGAAGTAAATTCAATTTGTCGTAATAATAAACACAAATCGAGGGCTGACGGTTTCGTCAGCCCTCAGAATTTGAGCTACAGCAAGCAAACAAAAAGGCTTTGAGATTGCTCTCAAAGCCAAATTTGGTCCGAGTGACTGGATTCGAACCAGCGGCCTCTTGGACCCGAACAAATACGCCATCGTTTTTTGACTACTTTTGTTGACTTTTTGATGCTTTTTAGTCCAAAAACGATGCTTTCCGATGCTCTCGTTCGCACTGTTTCCACGTAGTCCGAAG
>SVSW01000052.1 GCA_015064095.1 Oscillospiraceae bacterium
TACCTATCTGCCCGATGCAGGTCACAACCGAAGAATAGATCCGGATTCACCCATGTCCATAATGCATGGCGATAATTCCGGCGTTTATCAGGCAATGAATCAGCTCGCGTGGCTTAACCGCCGACTTGGAAACGAGGCAAAAGCAAAGGAATGGGAAGATCGCGCAGAGGTGCTGAAAGAAAATATATTCAAACACCTTTGGAACGGAAAATTTTTCATTCATCAGCTTCATTTGAATCACAACGGTCTTGATAATCTTGAAAACGAGCGCCTTTCTCTTTCCAACACCTATGATATCAACAGAGGACTCACCAATACTGAGCAGTCCCGCCTTATCATCGAGGAATATATGGCAAGAAGAGAAAGCACCGATTGCTTTGCGGAATGGTTCTCGATCGATCCGCCTTACGAAAAGTTCTTTACATATGAAAGAGGCAGGTACGTCAACGGCGCTATCTCACCTTTTACTGCGGGAGAGCTTGCAAAAGCAGCATTCAATAACGGATATGAGGAATACGGTTGGGATATCATTCAACGCTTCATTCAACTTGTAGAGCGTGACGGAACAACTTATTTCCTTTACGATACCGATGGAAAGCCTCAGCCTGAGGGCGGTCCCAGCGCGTGGGGCGCTGCAGCTCTTGTCAGTGCGGTTGACGAGGGGCTCGCCGGTATCAACGACGTTGGCGTGAATTACGATGAAATTTTCTTTGCTCCGAAATTCCCCGTAACATACTATACCGAGCTTCGCTATCTGACAGGATACGAGGTCACAAAGACGATGGTTGATGTGCGATATATCCTGAACGATAAGGGGATGCGCTATGACATATATTCGCCTGCAAAGAGGATCCAGGCGCATATCCTTCTGCCCAAAAATAAAAAATGCAAAACGCTCCTTATAGACGGCAACGAATACGCTTTCACGTCCGAGCTCGTTGGTGAATCCTCATATATAAATTTTATCACCGAGGCAAACAAAAAATTATCTTTTGAAATTTTGTTTTCTGATTAACAGCCGTGTTATATATATCATTTCTAAAACTGTGAATTTTACGTAAAAAGTGTTGTCCTTTATTGACCACGCTCCTGAGCGGCAGCCCGATTATCCAGAACGGAAAACTTATCGGCGCGGTGACGCACGTCACGGTAAACGATCCTACAAGCGGGTATGGGATTTTTATTGGAAAAATGCTTGATTCGGCAAATATCCCTCAGGTACGCGCATCATAATTACAAATTCCTAGGGACCGACGTCTCGACGGTCAAAAGAAAAAGGCAATATCATCCCGAAATGTCAGGTGATATTGTCTTTTTTTTATAGATTCTCATATTGTTTAGGAGAAATTCCGACGCGTTTTGAAAACTCGCGGGAAAAATGGCACGGTTCAGCATAACCGCAAAGCATCGCGACCTCAGATACCGAAAAATCTCCGGATGATAATAATATTTTTGCGTACTCAATTCGCTTTTGAGATATATATTCCTTAGGCGATATTCCGAAAGCATTCAAAAACAGCCTTCTGAAGTAAACCTCACTGATCCCGCAAAGTCGGGCAAGATGAGAAACGCTGAGCTCATTTTCAGCAAAAGAGCTCTCGATCTTTTGTATAGCAGGAGATATTAAAGAGCGGTGTCTTACGGACATATATTGTCTTTGTTCTTCCTTTTGCATTTGATAGATACAGTCATAAAGTGTGCGCATGGCGAGAAGGTGGGCAGAATCGCTATTTCCTTTCCATGCCTCACATGCCA
Organism: Oscillospiraceae bacterium; assembly: GCA_015064095.1. Taxonomy (GTDB): domain Bacteria; phylum Bacillota; class Clostridia; order Oscillospirales; family CAG-272; genus RGIG3994. Next base: position 1,756 of record SVSW01000052.1, read on the forward strand.
ACTTGAAATTATGAAGCAGTGATTCTGTGTTTCGAAAGGTAACAGAAAAGGGCTTATCGTGGATTTCCGAATCAAAATTGATGGCATAACAGCCACCGATCAGGAATGAGTCTACGTGATAAGAAGAACCCTTTGGTAAGTAGAAAAGTGAGTTTCTTTCGGTTCTCATTACGTATCCGTCATCAAATACGTAATCTTTCACACTGTTATTATCATTCAGGACCAGACCGTGAAAATGCCGATTCTTGTGTACACTATTGCCTGTATTCGGAGCAACATAGACTGCGACGCTGATCTTTGTAATAACTAAATCTTTCCAATTATTGTTCATTTTGATCACCTCAACTATATTATACAATATAGTTTCGATTTCGTCAAGTGGATTGATTATATCATTTACAAAAAAAGTATTCCGAACTATAATATAAGTGAAAAATGAACAAAATAGGAGGTACATATATGGAATATATCAAATCGCAAGATTACGAATACATCAAAAATAAATATCACGATGCTTCAAAGCCTTGGGACGGTAACAATCGTTTTATCCGTCGCGACGAGATTTTTTCAGAAGAAACAGGTATGGATCCTGAGATGATTCTTGAACAGCTCGCCTTACGAGATGCGCAACTCTCCGGAGAGAGCCATCCGGTAAGAAAGGCGCGCGCGCTGTCCTTTGTTTTGAAAAACACAAGAATCTCCTGTGATCCGCGTGATATTTTCCCTGCGATAAATATGGTAGATCGCCCATTGCGGAAGCTTTTAATAGAAAAGTGGAAAAGAGAAATATTTACTGATCTGATCCCCGAGGTTGAAGCAAGGCGCGCCCAGCTTGAAAGAGACGGTATCGTAACCATGTGGTTGGATTACGACCACAGCGTGCCGGTCTGGGAGCGTGTTTTCTCGCTTGGCTTTGAAGGAATCTTGCGCGAAAGTGAGGCCGCGCGCGCAGGAAGAGAGCTTTCTTCTGAGCAAGAGGAGTTTTTTGAAGGCATTCGTATTACCTACGAGGGTGTTCTTGCATTTTTTGATCGCTTGTATGAGCTTGCAAATAATACTCCCGGTTCTGAAAGAATGGCGGCGGCGCTCAAAAATCTACGTCATCGTCCGCCAAGCACCTTTTATGAAGCATTGCTCACCGTATATCTTTATTTTATGATCAGCGAGCACGTTGATTGCCTTCAGGTGCGCTCGCTATCAAATTTTGACAGACTTTTTAAGCCATTTTATCAAAACGATTTGGAAAACGGTGTTAGCGAAGAGCAGATCCGCGCCGACCTTGCGTATTTTCTGATGCAATATTCCGCTATCGGCAATTATTGGAATCAGCCGATCTTTCTTGGCGGAGAAAATGCCGATGCGACTACAGTAATAAACGAGCTCTCTTATCTGATTTTGGACGTCTATGACAAAATGGGGATTTTTGATCCGAAAATACAGATAAAGGTATCCGACAGCACTCCAAAGGCATTTTTGCTTCGCGCGCTCGATATGATCCGTCACGGGCACAACAGCATTGTATTTTTGTGCGACAACACGATGCGTAAAGAATTGATGCGCATGGGCGCGACCGCGGACGAGGCTCGTCTTTGCAACGTAACAGGCTGCTACGAATATTCGATTCAGGGGGCCTACGGCACGGGAATGAACTATTCTAACCTCTTAAAGCCCCTGGAATACGTCTTGCACGAAGGGCGCGACGGAGTTACGGGCGTGCCGGCGGGACTTCCTTGTCCGCACGCATCGGAATATAAGACTTTTGACGCGTTCTATGCAGAATATAAGCGCCAACTGAAGAATTTGATCGATATTACTACCGCGCTCAACAATTCTTACGAAGGATATCTTTATCAGATCAACCCTCTGTCATTTCTCTCGGCAACGTTCCCAAGCTGTATCGAGCGCGCAAAAGATGCAATCGGCGGCGGCGCCGTTATGAACAATACCACGATGGAGTTTGGTTTTATCGCCGATCTCGCCGATTCTCTTACGATGCTTCAAAAATATGTTTTTGATCGCAAAGAGCTGACGCTTCCCGAATTTGTTGATATACTTGACCACAATTTTGAGGGAAATGAGAATTTCTTGGCGAAGCTGCGCGCAGACCGCGAAAAATACGGCAACAACAAAGAACGTCCTGATTTCTTTGCCACAGATATCGTGAATTTTATCGTCGAAACTATCAACGATAGACCGAATAACGAAAAACGCGGAGGCAAATGGGGATGCAGCTTCCACGTGGCGCGTATGAGCTACACGCAGGGCAAGCTGACCGCATCATCTCCAAACGGCAGACTTTATGGGGAAGAGCTGTCAAAAAATCTCTCAGCTTCCATGGGACAGAATCGCGAGGGCGCAACTGCCGCCATTCTTTCCGCCACGAAGATCGATGCTACCAAGATATTGTGTGATGCCGCGCTTGATCTTGGTCTTCTCCCATCGACAGTCAGAGGAGATGACGGGCTTGAAGCCATGTACGGTCTGCTTATGACTTTCTGCAAGAGAGGAGGACACGCGCTGCATATCAACGTTTTTGATGCGGACACCCTGCGTGACGCGCAGGCGCACCCCGAAAAATACCAGGATCTGCAGATCCGCGTATGCGGTTGGAACGTGCTTTGGAACAATATATGCAAAGAGGAGCAGGACGGCTTTATCCGTCAGGCGGAGGCGCTGGT
>SVSW01000013.1 GCA_015064095.1 Oscillospiraceae bacterium
CGAGCACGCGGTCAAGCTCGGAAAGTCCCGTTGTATCGCGCATATAATGCGGCATTTCAAGTTCCGAAAAGGTCACGGCTTCATTCTCGGAATTTCCCAGTGCGCCGAGCCTTTTTGGCATCTCTGCCGGGGCTTCGATCTCCTCCTCCATTGTGTTCCACTCGCCGCAGGTGGGACATCTTCCGAGCCATTTTGCGCTCTTGTATCCACATTCGGAGCATATATAATAGGTTTTCGGTGCTTTCATAAGTACCTCCGATCTTTACTGAATCCATTATACACCGAAAGCACTTAAAAATCAATGATTTTGCGAAATATATTCCGATATTGCCTCGGATATCACGTAAGAGAGCTCGGCACGATAGCTTTCTTCCGAAAGCCGCGAACATTCCGACGGATTGCTCAAAAAGCCACATTCGATCAGCACGGCAGGGCACTTTGCCTTATTAAGAAGAAATATATTTTCGTTTGCCGCCTTTATCTTGCGCGTGTTTTCGGGCTGCAAGGTCGCCGCGATCCTGTTTTGAACACTGAGCGCAAGGGATTGACTGCGAGCATCGTTTTGCGAATAATAGACTTGAAGTCCTGAATACCTGCTGTCAGAAAACGCGTTCATATGTATGCTGACAAACACCGCGTTATCAACACTGTCCATGATCTTTCGGCGTGCGGCGAGATCGCTTGCCTTTTTGCTTGATGTTATCATCGGGTCTTCAAGCATTATATCTTCTTTTCGCGTCATGACCACGGTATATCCCGCGTCGCACAAGAGCCTTTGAAGCTTTTTTGAAATGTCGAGATTGAGATCCTTCTCGACCGTTGTTTTATCATATCCCACCGCGCCTCCGTCGCGTCCGCCGTGACCTGCATCTATCACGATCGTGGGCAAATTCACGGTGTTATCTGCGTCATTATCCAAAAACAGCGTTTCGCGAAAATGTGAAAAACCGAAGATCAGGAAGGCAAATATCAAGGCAAACAAAAGAAACCCGAACACTGTCAAAAACGGGCGTTTTTTGATATCGGACATAAAAAAACTCCTTACATAAGATATTAAATCTTATAAAAGGAGTTCTTTTATTATGCAAAGAAAAAAGCCGCTGCTGCGGCTTTTTTTCTTATTTTTCGAGAGTTTCGAGATAATCGACAACGTCCTTGATAGTGACAAATCTGCCGATATCGGAGTCATCAATGGTGATTTCGAATCTTTCTTCGCAGAGCATAACGAGGTCTGCAAGTTCGATGGAGTTGATTCCGAGGTCTGCGGAAAGCTCGGACTCAAGCTTAATATCGTCGGGGTCAATTCCGATCTCCTCGACGAGGAGCGCTTTGAGCTGTTCAAACATTAGGGTGTATCCTCCGTTTTAATTTAATATGCTAGCACATACAAAGGCATTATACACCAAAAATTTACACTTGTCAAGTGCTTTGGATGCATTTCATCGCTTGACAACGGTAAAAAAAGGGTCTATAATGTATACATCAATTTGACAGAGGGAAAAATGGAATCTTTTGAGATAACTTTTATAAATGTCGTTATAATGCTTTTGTACATAGTCCCGGGGTATTTGCTTTGCAAGATGAAAAAGTCAAAGTCCGATCATCTTTCGAGCATTTCGGCGGTTCTGGTGTACGGTTGCACTCCGTGCCTTATAGTTTCATCTTTTCTTGCGCTTGATTTTTCATGGCAAACGCTGGCGAAAATGGGGCTCTTTTTCTGTATGACCCTCGTTTTGCAGCTCGTTTTTATGGGAATAATGTGGTTAGCGCTCCGTCGAAAATTCGATGACGCGCGATACAGAGTTTTCACCGTTGCGTCCGCTATGGGAAACGTCGGCTTTTTCGGATTGCCGATAGTTCGCGCGCTTTTGCCGGGGAATCCCGAGGTCATGTGCTATTCGGCGATGTATATTGCGTCGATGAATCTCATAATGTATACTGTGGGAGTATATTTTTTAACGCGCGACAAAAAATTCATGACCCCGAAGGCAGCGATCCTCAATCCCATGATGCTGGGAATGGCGATAGGATTACCGCTTCTAATATTCGGGCTCGGAGCTTATATTCCGGCGCCGTTCACGACAGGGATCAAGCTTGTGGGTGATATGAGTGCACCTCTTTGTATGATAATACTCGGCATACGCTTGGCGACGGTTAAATTCAAAAAGCTTTTTGAGCGCCCGTTCGTTTATCTTACGTGCCTTGGCAAAATGCTCCTGTTCCCGATATTTTGCTATGCAGCTGTCTTCTTCCTTCCGCTTGATTTTTCTTTCAAGGCAAGTATTCTTATACTTTCGGGAACGCCTTGCGCCTCGGTCGTGTTCAATTTTTCGGAAATGTACGGAGCTGATCCCGAGCTTTCTGCGAACTGCGTGTTGCTCAGCACCTTGTTTTGCTTTATTACCTTGCCGACGTTGACATTCCTTTTATAAAAGCCTTTCGCGGCAGAATTCTATAAAGCGATAAATAAGCTTGACTTTGTCAAGCGACAGGGCATTGTCGTTTCCGTGATAGAAAAAAGCATTGAAATTGCCGGGGTTGATATTAAGCTCACGGCAAATTCGGTAATCGCTGAGATCAAGCCCGCGGCGGCGCTCTGCAATTCGCTTAGCTATTAAGCGCTTGCTTTCATTCTCGGCCTTGTGCGCCTCAAATATACGGGCGTATCCTGCGATCACGCGGCGATAATCTATTGGCAAGGAATTTGCATCGGCAAAAACATCTTCCACATCGGAAAGAGTTTTTTCGTACTCCGCAAATGCGATCTCACCGAGCAGGGAAGCGATCTCATCTTTGCTCTTTACCTCATGTAGATAAAGCAGGAAGGGAACGCGCAGACGTTGGCTCTTTTCTGCGACCGGTGCAAGCCTTGAAAGCTGAAAGCGCTCAATGCCGGTCATCTCTTTTATTTGACCTTTCAGATAATTTCCGAATGTTTGGTATCTCATAATCTCTCCGTTTGATAATAATATTTTTCAAATCGACAATTTACGCTATAATTATAACATAAATTTTGAAAATTGCAACACCATTTCGACAAGAAAGGATAAAAAATGTTTTGGTTTTTTGATTATTGGTATATCGTGCTTGTCCTGCCGGCAATGATACTCGGCATCGTGGCACAGATAAAGGTGCAGTCATCTTACAATAAATATTCGACCGTGTTCTCATCAAGAGGATATACGGCATCTGATGTCGCACGCAGAATACTTGATAAAAACGGGCTTCACTCCGTTCGCATCGAACGAGTTCACGGCGAGCTGACGGACCATTTCGATCCGCGTGATAATGTTGTAAGGCTTTCCGATAATGTTTACGGCTCAAGCTCCGTTGCGGCGATCGGCGTTGCGGCACACGAGGTCGGACACGCAATACAGCACGCAAGGTCGTACGCTCCCATGAAGGTGAGGGCAGCGATAATCCCCGTAACCCGTTTTGGATCAACACTTGCCCCGATCCTTATATTGCTCGGATTCTTTTTGTACATTGATTCGCTTGCGATATTCGGAATAATTCTTTATTCATCGGTTGCGCTTTTCCAGCTTGTAACGCTTCCCGTCGAGTTCAACGCGAGCCGCAGAGCTATGCAAACGCTCGAAGGCGACGGGATACTTTCTCGCGGTGAGGAGCTTTACGGCGCGCGAAAGGTTTTATCGGCGGCGGCTATGACTTATGTCACAGCTCTTATCATGTCGCTTGCACAAATACTTCGTCTGCTGCTTATCTTTGGCGGACGCAGACGGGATTAAAAAACAAGGCTGAGCAATTTGCTCAGCCTTGTTTTCAGCATAACAATAATATTATTAGTAATGGCACGATATCATTCGAAGCGTCGCTTTGAGCAAGCAAAAATATCAGCCCGATAAGCAAAAGATCTTCGCCGTTAAGTCCCAAAAGGGACGGCTTTATCGGAAGGAAGGGCTTTTTATCACATTCCGAGCATGGAATCTCTGTCGGAGGCGGAATGAAATCTTCTTCGGCTTTATGCTCTGAGAAAGCAACACCGCCGTAGTTTTCGGGAACTATCGTTCGCCGCCTCTGCGCTTCATGTCTTACATACATAATTTAACCTCCCTATTTGAAATTTTGCAAAAGTCCGCCAAGACCGTCCATCTTTATCATGTAATCCACTGCGCGGCAGCGATCGTCTGATAAAAACGGCTTCAGCGCGGTAAGGAGCGCGCAGCTCGGACTCGTATTTTGCGGCGACGGAGCACCTGTCGGCTTTCCGCCAAGTGCCGAGACCACGGGCAATAGCTTTTTGAGCATTTCGGGATCAATTGAGGGTTGGGGGCTATGTGGTGTATCTCCTTGTGTGTCTTGGGCGGGCATGCTGAGTCCCGAAACAAGTCCGGATAAAATTGCGGGATTCTCCGTAAGCTTGCTGAGGATAGCCGAAAGGTCGGGCGTGCCCGTCTCACCGCCCCCACTCATTTTTGCCCTCTGCGTCGCGCGTCTATTTGGCTTTGCGCGAGCGCGATATCAGCGTCTGTAAGGTTTGAGAGCACCTCGCGGATCTTCTTTGCGTCGTTGGTATTGAGATTAAACTGTCCTATGTCAATACCTGCATTGACCGCGAGGCGCGAGATGACGAATTTGAGCTGTGCATCGTCAAGAGCGATCAGGGTATCGAGGGCTTTTTTGTCAAGCTGCATAAATTACCTCCATTTGCGGATCTTTCCTTAGCAGTATATTCGCCTGCGAAATTCTTGACAATCGGTGTAGACAAACGGGCGCTTTGGTGATATAATAAAGAAGGAGGTATTTTGTGGATATTTTGATATTTTCGGATTCGCACGGAGCAGCGGATCATATAAACGAAGTGATGTCACGGTGCACAGCACCTCCCGATGCCGTTATTTTCTCGGCGACGGGCTGCGAGATCTCGATTTCTTTGATACAGGTGATGCCGAGCTTCATTGCGTTCGCGGAAACTGTGATTTCGGTGCGGTCCTTGAAGAAGACGAGGAGATGTTTATTCTCGGAGGTTTGAAAATAATGATAACTCACGGCCATAAATACGGGGTGAAAAACGGCTATACATCACTTGCAGAGCATGCAGCGCGTCGAGGTGCGGATATTATCCTTTTCGGTCACACTCATGTACCGATATTTCACTGCTTTTCGGCAGGCGAACGCATAGGTAACACGGAGCTGAAAAAGCCTCTTTATGTTTTTAATCCCGGAAGCCTTTGGGAGGGAAGATACGGAACTTTAACACTGCAGGGTGTGAATGTTCTTTTAAACTGCGCGGAAATATAAAAAAAGAAGACCCCAAAGGATCTTCTTTTAAGCCTCGATAGGCTCGCCTGCTTCGAAGATTTCGGCGGTTCTTGCCTCTTTGAGTGCCGCTTCGTAAGCTTTTATAACCTCGGTTTCGAGTTCTGCACGGAACTGTGCGTTGATGGGGTGAACGATGTCGCGGTATGTTTCATCGGGATTTTTGCGACTTGGCATAACGATGAAAAATTTGTCACGGGCATTTATGACCTTGATGTCGTGAACTGCAAGTTGGGAATCGAACGTGACCGAGACTACGGCTTTCATCGGGCCGTCGTCAAAGAGCTTTCTGACTCTGATGTCTGTGATCTGCATTTTTCTTTCTCCTTATGTGAGTAAATTCTTTGCTGTAATATATTATAGTTTCCTTTTTTGGCGGTTATTCAACGGTATGGTGTTTTTTGTGTGAAGGCCGCGAAAAAATAATCGTGTTTTGGGGGTAAATATGTCGATTGTCAACACTCATTTCGGCGCAGAGGGGATAGACCGTCTTCTTTGCGGCTGCAAAAAAATATTTTTTATCGGCATTGGCGGAGTGAGCATGTCTTCGCTTGCGCATATCAGCCGCCTGCGCGGATTTTCGGTTGAGGGAAGTGACCGATCGCCGAGCAAGATAACGAAAAAGCTTTGCGAAAACGGAATAAAGGTACATATAGGTCATGAGGCTGAAAACGTTTCGGGTTGCGATGCCGTGGTGTATACGCTTGCGATCGGTGAGGATAACCCCGAATACGTCGAGGCGAAGCGCCTCGGAATTCCGGCAATCTCGCGTGCCGATTATCTTGGGTATATTATGACGGGCTTTGCCCGTCGGCTCGGTGTTTCAGGCATGCACGGCAAGAGCAGCTGCACCGGAATGTGCGCGGCGGTATTTATGGCGGCAGGAGCCGATCCCACGGTCGTGTCGGGGGCTTCGTATCCTGCAATGGGCGGATTTTACCGTATCGGCGGACACGGGAATTTCATATTTGAGGCATGCGAATATAAGGATTCTTTTCTTGATTTCAACCCGACGGACGTGATAATTTTGAACGCCGAGCTTGAGCATGTTGATTATTTTGCCGATCTTGATGCCGTAATATCGTCTTTTGCGAAATTTGCCGCGCTCACGGGTGAGAACGGCAATGTTATAGCAAATGCGGACGACGAAAACGTGCTTGCCGCTTTACGTAAATATAACGGTAACGTTATTACGTACGGATATTCGGAAAATTCCGATTTTAAAGCAGAAAATATCGATATGTCAAACGGTCGCGCGGCTTTTGATATTTATAAAAACGGCGAATATCTTTGCTCTGTCGCGCTGCGTGTGCCGGGACGGCACAACATAATGAACGCACTTGCGGTATCTGCGGCGGCAGACCTGTACGGGCTTTCCGCCGAGGCGATAGGACGCGGACTTTCCGAATTTTGCGGTATAAAACGCCGCATGGAATACCGCGGCAAGCTTTCGGGTGCTGAGGTGTTTGACGATTACGGTCACCACCCGACTGAGATCACCGCAACGCTTGAGGGCGCTCGCGCATTGACAAAAAAACGTCTTGTTTGCGCGTTTCAATCGCACACCTACTCGCGCACAAAAGCACTGTTTGACGATTTCGTGGCAGCGTTAACTTTGGCGGACGAAGTGCTTTTAGCTCCGATATATGCGGCGCGTGAAGCAAACGATCCCGAGGTCAGCTCTGAGCGCCTTGCGGCGGCAATAGGTAAGAAAGCGACAGCTTATGAGAGCACCGAAAGCCTAGTTGCGGCGCTTTCCGAAAAGCTTGAAGTCGGAGATCTGCTCGTTATAATGGGCGCCGGCGATATCGACCGCGCCTGCGAAATGATAGAATATGATAAGGACTGAAAAATGGAAGGATACGGACCTATTTCGAGAGTTTATGACCGCTTGAACGGCGATATAGATTATGCCGCATGGGCTGACGGCGTTGAGGCGGCTTTCATCAAAATAATGGGCAAAAAGCCGGAGCTTGTTCTCGATCTTGCGTGCGGAACGGGGAAAATGACGTTTGAGCTTGCACACCGAGGATATGATATGATCGGAGTGGATCTCAGCATCGAAATGCTTATGCGCGCACGTGAGCGCCAGACAGATGAGCAGATCCTTTGGCTCAATCAGGATATGAGATCGTTTGAGCTTTACGGTACTGTCGGTGCGGTCGTTTGCTGCCTTGATGCGGTTAATTGCCTTGTGAGCATAAAGGATATTGATAAATGCTTCTCGCTTGTGCATAATTATCTCGATCCCGAGGGAGTTTTCCTTTTTGACGTGAATACACCGTATAAATTTGAAAATATTTTCTCCGACAACGCGTATATTCTTGAAGATGAAAATGTTTTTTGCGGCTGGCAAAACTACTATAACGAAAAGACCGGAGTGTGCGATTTTTATCTCACTGTGTTTGAAAACGAGGGAGAGGGCTACCGCCGATATGACGAAACACAAAGAGAGAAAAAATATTCGAAAAAACAGCTTACAGACGCGCTTGAAAGAGCGGGCTTTTCGGTTGTCGGATTTTTCGGCGGATACGACATGAGCGAGGCGAAAGAGGATTCGGAACGCTGGTATATTGCGGCAAAAAAACGCTGAAAAATATTTTTAAAAAAATTCAAAAAAGGTATTGACAAGAAAAATTGTTTATGGTATAATCTAACACGTCGCCGCGTTGAGGTGACGGAAAAGACTTGGGAGCATAGCTCAGCTGGGAGAGCACCTGCCTTACAAGCAGGGGGTCACAGGTTCGAGCCCTGTTGTTCCCACCATATCCGGCCCGGTAGTTCAGTTGGTTAGAACGCTAGCCTGTCACGCTAGAGGTCAGGGGTTCGAGTCCCCTTCGGGTCGCCATTTTTTGGAAACAGCAAGCCCTGCTGTACGCCTCTGTAGCTCAGTTGGTAGAGCAGGGGACTGAAAATCCCCGTGTCGTTGGTTCGATTCCGACCGGAGGCACCATATATGCGGATTTAGCTCATTTGGTAGAGCGTCGCCTTGCCAAGGCGAAGGTGGCGGGTTCGAGCCCCGTAATCCGCTCCAAAAAGAAAAGCACCCAATCGGGTGCTTTTGTTTTTTTACAGTATTTTTTCCATTCCGATCTTTTGCGGCACAAGTCCGAGCTTTTTATAAAAGCGCAGGGCGTTCTCGTTGCACGACCAAACGTTTAAGGTCAAATTATAGCAGCCGCTTTTCTTGGCAAAATCGACGACGTATTCGTACAAACCCTGTCCTATATGCTGACCTCGGCAGGCTTCGTCAACGCAGAGATCGTCAATGTAGAGCGTTTTTATATCGGTCAAAATATTATTGCTTTTGTGTTGAATAAAAACGCAAAAAGCATACCCGACAACGGTGTTTCGTTCATCGCAGGCAACGAATATGGGGCGAGTATCGTCCCGGATCATTTCGGCAAGCTCGTCATCTTTATATTTCTTTGCGCCGGCGCGAAATATATCGGGGCGCCCGGCTTGATGAACATTGAGAACCTGGCAAAGAAGGTCGTTTATTTTATTTATGTCCGAAAATTCGGCACGTCATACGGTCATAATTTTCCTTCGATAACTGATGGGATTTTTTGAAATTTTCAGTGCGTTTTTTTGCTATCAAGATCTTCTATATGCCGTGCATCATTCAAAAGAAGAACTCTGGGGCAAAAAAGCTCTCCGATTTTATTGGAAAACTCAAGCACAGTAATTGAAGTAAAATCGGGACGAAATGCTCGTGGCTTCGCGGTCTCATTATATCACATTTTTCGATGCTTTTCAATATTCTTCATGTAATATTTCAATAGGCGTTCATGCGTACATCTATTTCATCAATTTTGTTTAGAATAATAAAATATGCCCGGTCGATTACCTTTCGGGCATATCTTTCGTAATCGTCCCTCGTCGGCTCTTTGAGAAAACTTTGTCGCACGCAGACGAGGGCATATTTTACTCGATAATAGTATTTGATTTCGTATTCCATATAAAAACTTCCTTTCGGTCGGGTTATCACCATTATACCGAAAGGAAGTTATAAGTCCAGATAAATATTTGAAAATTATTTGTTATCAATTTTCTTTTCAATCGTAATACAAGATGAGGTAAGCATTCTTTGAATTCTTCCGCAGAGATTGCGGTAGGTTTTGAAAGTTTCCTCGTCGATAACTTTCGTATTAAAGAGTAATTTGAGCCAGCTTTCCGTTTCAACGCACTCTTTTCTTGCAATCTTGAATTTGGAAAGCATATCGGCAAGACTTTGAGGATATTGCGCCTCGGTGATATTGGCAAACACGCTTGACGAGGATTTGCGTAGTTGGAAAACGGTATTGGAATTGCCGCTGATAGATTTACAGATCAATTCGCACTTGGTGGCAAGTTCTTCCGAGTATTCAAGTAATAAGTTTTTAGCCATATCGTTCTCCTTTCGCGTCCTCGCATCCTAATCAGCCCGTAGGGCTGTATGTAATCAAGGCGAAGCCTTGAATGTAATCCGCCGCAGGCGGTATGGAATCACGGCAACGCCGTGTATGTTATCAAGCCGAAGGCGAGGGGGAATACACGCTAATGCGTGATGCCATACTGCGCGGGGCGCAGATTACATACACGCCCAAAGGGCGTGATTACATACCAATCCTTCGGATTGGATAAAAAATTAAGCAACCCGATTGGGTTGCTTAATTTTTTGGAGGCGCCACCCGGAATCGGACCGGGGATGAAGGTTTTGCAGACCTCTGCCTTACCGCTTGGCTATGGCGCCGTTTTTTCACAACGGGGATATTATATCACGCACATTTGCTTTTGTCAATCCCTTTTTCAAAATTCTTTCTCATTTTCCGAAAAATGTTCGCGCGCGTGCGCTATATTTATATTAATATTTGTTGTATATAGTAATATTTCAGATTAATAAGTCGAATAACATTGACAATATAGCCGTTGTGTGCTATAATTACAGTGTATATTTGCGCGTATAGCAGTCATATGCGCGGTATATATTAAAATACGGGGCGAAAAGCCCTGCCGATCATAATAGTGTGAGGTGGATCATGTATACAAAATTTTTTAAAAGACTTATCGATATAATCCTTTCCGCGCTTGGACTTATCGTTTTGGCATTGCCAATGCTGATCGTTGCGATCGTCATAAGATGCGAGGATCCGGGCCCTGTTATATTTAAGCAAAAACGCGTCGGTAAAAACAAAAAGCTCTTCTCACTTTATAAATTTCGCAGCATGAAAATGGATACTCCGCACGATATGCCGACCCATATGCTTGAAAATCCCGATCAGTACATACTCAAAGTCGGAAGATTTATCCGCAAAACCAGTATAGATGAGTTGCCGCAGCTGGTAAATATATTCAAGGGAGATATGTCTGTTATCGGTCCTCGCCCGGCGCTTTGGAATCAGGACGATCTTATCTCGGAGCGCGATAAATACGGAGCAAACGATATCCGTCCGGGACTTACCGGTTGGGCTCAGATAAACGGGCGCGACGAGCTTGAGATACCCGTGAAAGCAAAGCTTGACGGTGAATATGTTGAAAAAATGAGTTTTGTTTTCGATATAAAATGCTTTTTTGGCACGATAAAGTCCGTTCTCAAAAGCGAAGGCGTCGTTGAGGGCGGTACGGGTGAGATCAAAAAGAACAAAAAAGGCTGATATTATTGGGTGAACATATGAAAAAGATACTTATAACGGGTGCGGGCAGCTATATCGGCACATCGTTTGAGAAATATATAAATTTGAATTATCCCGATGATTATTCCGTTGACACGGTTGACATGCTTGACGGATCATGGAGAGAAAAAGATTTTTCAGGATATGATTGTGTATTTCATGTTGCCGGTATCGCTCATGCAGACGTGGGCAATGTTTCGGACGAAACGCGGGCACTTTACTATAAGGTCAACACGGATCTGACCGTTGAGACCGCGAAAAAAGCAAAGGAAAGCTCGGTTGCGCAGTTTATTTTCATGAGCTCTGCCATAGTGTACGGTGACAGCGCGCCTATCGGAAAAAATAAGACAATAAAGAAGGATACGTCACCCGAGCCTTCAAACTTTTACGGTGACAGCAAGATGCAAGCCGAAAACGGCATACTGCCCTTGCAGGACGAAGCTTTCCGTGTCGTTGTTTTGCGTCCGCCAATGATATACGGGCAGGGTAGCCGAGGAAATTATCCCGTGCTTTCAAAATTCGCAAGAAAGCTGCCGATATTCCCGTATGTAAAAAACGAAAGATCCATGCTCTACGTTGAAAATCTTTGTGAATTCGTGCGCCTTATGGTCGATAATAATGAGAGTGGCATTTTCCACCCTCAAAATGCAGAGTACAGCAACACCTCCGAGCTTGTAAAGATGATCGCAGAGGCTCGTGGGAAAAAGATACTTCTTGTCAAGGGCTTCGCCTGGGCGCTTAAGCTCATGAGCCGTATGACAGGTCTTATCAACAAGGCGTTCGGAAACATGAGCTATGATATGACGATCAGCGAGTATAAGGATAATTACAGAATTTTTGATTTGAAGGACAGCATAAAAAGGACTGAAAAAGACATATGAAGATACTTGTTGTTTCTCAGTATTTCTATCCCGAGAACTTTAGGGTCAACGCCCTTTGCGAGGAGCTTGTTCGCCGCGGACACGATGTGACCGTGCTGACGGGATATCCTCAGTATCCTCAGGGAAAGATATATGACGGTTATGGCTTCGGAGTGCCGTACGAAAAAGAGTGGAACGGAGTTAAGATAGAGCGCGTTAAGGTCAGGCCGCGCGGAAAAACGCCCGTCGGTCTTTTGCTCAACTGCTATACTTTTGTGAGCCAAGGCAAAAAATGGGTCAGAAAATGCAAAGAGAAATTCGATGCGGTCTATGTTTTTGAGGTCTCACCCGTCACCGTCGGCTTGCCTGCGGTGGCGTATAAAAAGAAATTCGGCACGCCCGTTTACTTTAATGTTCAGGACCTTTGGCCCGAAAACGTTGAGATCGTGCTCGGAATTCACAGTAAGCTTATAATCGGAGCTATAAATAAGATAGTCGATAAGATATATTCGGCGAGTGACAAGATACTTTGCTCTTCAAATTCGTTCGTTGAAAACATCGCGGCACGCGGCGTTTCGAGGGACAAGCTCGTATTTTGGCCACAGTTTTGTAATGAGCCACAGCTTGACGGAGCCGAAAAGCCCGATTGCTATTCCGATGAATTTTTCAATATCGTGTTCACGGGTAATATCGGTGAGGCTCAGGGACTTGATCTGCTTGCCGATGCCGCTGCCAAGCTTCGGGATACAAATGTTCGGTGGTTTCTCGTCGGTGACGGCAGAGCGAGAGAAAATCTTGAGAATTACGTTGACGAGAACGGGCTTACCGATACGGTGAAATTTGTCGGCAGGGTCTCGGAAAACGAGGCGAACAGATATATTCATTTTGCGGATTGCGCTTATCTTTCATTCAAGAACAACAGGCTTTTTGATATGACTTTGCCGGCAAAGCTTCAGTCATATATGGCGTGCGGCACGCCGATACTTGCGGCGGCAGGGGGCGAGAGCGCCCGCGTTGTTAAAGAGGCTCAGTGCGGATTTGTGTGCGAGCAAAATGCAGAAAAGCTTGCCGAAACGGTCAGAAACGAGGTCTTGGTATCGGACGGGCTTGCGCTTATGAGAAAAAAATCAAGAGAGTATTTTGAAAATAATTTCACAAAGGAGCTCGTTGTCGGTCGCCTTGAAGAAATGATGAAAGAATAAAGTTACGGAGTTTTGATATATGCGAGTTTTACTTATAAATTCGGTTTGCGGTATAAGAAGCACCGGAAGAATATGTACCGATATTGCGAATGCACTTTCCGCCGAGGGTCATGAGGTCAAAATCGCGTACGGACGCGAAACAGTGCCGGAAAAATATCAAAAATACGCAGTTAAGATCGGTAACGGCACCGATCAGAAGCTCCACGGTGTGCTCACTCGCGTTTTTGATAAGCACGGCTTCGGTTCGAAAAAAGTGACCGCGGATTTCCTTGAATGGGCGGAAAAATATGACCCCGATATTTTATGGCTGCATAATATTCATGGGTATTATATAAATATCGAAATGCTCTTTAAATGGATAAAAACGCGCCCCGATATGCAGGTCAAATGGACGTTGCACGATTGCTGGGCGTTTACGGGTCATTGCTCGCATTTCGCCTTTGCAAAGTGCAATAAGTGGAAGGAGCACTGCGAAAGCTGTCCGCAGAAGGGAATGTATCCTACAAGCCTTCTTAAAGATAACAGCTATGATAATTTCGAACGCAAAAAAGCCGCTTTTACGGGAGTTCGAAATATGACGCTCATAACTCCGTCAAAATGGCTTGGGGATCTTGTGTCCGAGAGCTTTTTGGGAGAGTACCCCGTTGAGGTAAAATATAATACGATAGATACGTCCGTATTTAAGCCCACTCCAAGTGATTTCAGAAAAAAATATGGGCTTGAAGATAAAAAGATCATACTCGGTGTTGCCAGCGCATGGAGCGAGCGCAAGGGACTTTATGATTTTATCAAGCTTTCCTCGATGCTTGACGAAAATTATACCATAGTGCTTGTCGGATTGACCGAAAAGCAGCTTGAGGAGCTTCCCGAAGGCATAATGGGAATAAGACGAACTAACAGCGTGCAAGAGCTCGCCGAAATATATACGGCGGCAGACGTGTTCTTTAATCCCACGTATGAGGATAATTACCCAACGACCAATTTGGAGGCTCAGGCTTGCAACACGCCGTGCGTAACGTACAGAACGGGCGGAAGCGTTGAGTCTGTGCCTGCCGAAAACGTGATAGAGCAGGGCGAGCTTGAGGCTTTTATTGCACTGCTTTCATCAGAGCTTTCAGTCAATGAGATCTTTGGTGGGGGAAAATAAATGACAGTATACATTGTTTTATTGGGGATACTTTTTGTTTTTACGATGCTTTATGACAGAAAGTTCTCCGGAAAGCAAAAGAAATCGGCGCTTAGGCTGTGCGGATTTCTCATGTTCGTGCTGTTTTTGGTGGCTGCGCTTCGAAGAAATGTCGGAACGGATTACGCTAACTATAAACAGGCCTTTGAGTATTATTTAGCCGGAATAAACCCGACTTGGTTCAATTTTGAGGAGGGCTTCGTTTTCCTCATTAAGCTGTTTACGGGGCTTAAGCTCGATATTCAGATCTGGTTCGCGGCCTTCGCCGGCATCAGTATGTATTTTACGTTCAGAAGCTATAAAAAAAGCTCACTCAACGTAATGTTCAGCGTATATCTCTATTTTGCTCTTTATTTCTATTTCGGATCGCTGAACGTAGTAAGGCAGTTTATTGCGCTTTCGTTTGTGCTTTGCGCGATCGGGGCATTGATAAAGAAGCAATATTTTAAATATATCGTTTGGATATTGCTTGCAAGCCTTTTCCACACCACGGCGCTGATCATGCTGCCTTTTGCACTGATCGCAGCACACAAGTCACGGATACCCGCATATGTTTGGGCAGGCCTTTCGGTGCTTTTTGTGGCGTTTTTCGCGAAGCCTCTTATGAGCTTTCTTGCAATGCTGCTCCCGAAATACGCGGCATATCTCAATTATAGCGGCGGAGGAGCAAGCGTTAATCTTATAATATCGGTCGCAACGCTTTTGTTGCTTGATCTTGCAGGAAAAAGGATTCAACGCATGGACACGCTGCCGCAGATCGGAAACGAGCTGTATTCAGATCGCAAGAACGTTAACCGAATGATGGCAATATTTGAAAACGCAAGCATTTTCAGCATTTGCTTTTATTCTCTGGCATCAACAAATACGCTGTTTTCAAGAATTGCGATGTATTTTTACATTGTCGGCACGCTGTCTATTCCTTTTGCCGTCTATTTCGCTTTCGGCAAACGAAAAGGTCTTGCTAAATTTACTATATGCTTGATATGCGCTGCGGTATGTGTCTATTATCTGATGGGTAACAACTCGGGCGTTGTGCCTTATGACTGGATATTTACTCAAAGTTAATTCAAAGAACCAAGGGAGAACGGATTTTGGATAATAAGATAATGGTCAGTGTGTACTGCACTGCGTACAATCATCGGGATTATATAAGAAAATGCCTTGAGGGCTTCGTAAATCAGAAAACAAATTTTGCATTTGAGATTATAGTTAACGATGATCTGTCGAAAGACGGTACTGCCGATATAATACGGGAATTTGAAGAAAAATATCCCGATATCATGAGACCCATATATCAAACCGAAAATCAGTATTCGCAGAATATTTCCATATTTTTTAATCACTTTCTGCCGCGCGCGAGGGGAAAATATTTTGCCATTTGCGAGGGCGACGATTATTGGACCGATGAATATAAGCTCCAAAAGCAATTTGACGCTATGGAGGCTCACCCCGAAATCAATATCTGCGCTCACGCGGTCGAGCAGATAAATGTGAGAACAGGCAAGACGATAGCGATCATCGCGCCGAGGGAAAAAAGCACGGTGATTCCCACCGAGGACGTTATATTCGGCGGCGGCGGCTTCGTTGGCACGAACTCTCTGTTCTTGCGAACCGATGTTTACAGAAATGCTCCGGAATTTTTCAAGAATTTCGCGTATGATTACACATTTCAAATACTCGGTTCTCTCGGTGGAGGTATGCTTTATATCTCGGACTGTATGTCCGTATACAATTATCTCACGGCAGGCTCTTACAGCGAGCGTCGCGAAAAGCAAGCCAAGGAAATGGCAAAAAGCTTCAATGAGAGCTGCATAAAAATGCTAAACTCGCTGAACGAATATACTGACGGTAGGTACGAAAAAGCGATCGAAGAAACTCTGCTTTTGCGTGAAATGAGCGCTTTGGCGGAGGATCACAAATTCAAGGAATTAAAGGATCCCAAATACAGATCCGTATATAAAAAGCTGCCGATCTCAAAAAGGGTGAAGATGCGTATCAAGGCGATGTCCCCCGCGCTGACGAGGTTCGTTCGTAAGTATATACGGAAAGGGGGCTCGCGATGAGGAGCACAAAAAGCGTTATCACTAATTTTTCTTGGCGTCTTGCCGAGAGAATAGGAGCGCAGGGAATAACCTTCGTTGTCGGAATTGTTCTTGCAAGGCTTCTCGGCCCCGAGGCATACGGAACGATCGCGTTGGTCACGGTGTTTACGACCATTTTGCAGGTCTTTGCAGACAGCGGACTCGGAACTGCTTTGGTGCAAAAAAAGGATTCCGATGACACGGATTTTTCATCTGTTCTGTTTTTCAATATACCGTTTTGCCTTGCTTTATATATCATAATGTTTTTTGCGGCACCGCTTATCGCCGCGTTTTACGAAAACGATTCGCTGATACCGATAATTCGCGTTTTGTGTCTTACCGTTTTGGTGTCAGGTGTCAGAAACATACTGCAAGCCTATGTTTCAAAGAATTTTCTTTTCAAGAATTTCTTTTTCGCCACGCTTTGCGGCACGGTTGCTGCGGGTGCTGTCGGTATAGGAATGGCTTATCTAGGCTACGGAGTGTGGGCGCTTGTTGCGCAGCAGCTCACAAATTCGGTCGTCGGAACCGTTATGCTTGCAATCGTTATAAGATGGAGACCTAAGCTTGCGTTTTCGCTCCGCCGCCTCGGCGGACTGGTTAAATTCGGCTGGAAGCTTTTGCTTTCATCTCTTATAGATACGGTCTACACGGACCTTACACAGCTCGTCATAGGCAAGGTCTACACAACGGCTGATCTTGCGTATTACAATAAGGGAAACGACCTGCCTCGAATGGCAACAACAGCTATAAATTCATCTATCGACAGCGTGCTCCTTCCCACTCTGTCCGAAGCGCAGGACGATACGGAGCGCTTAAAGGCAATGGCTCGACGCGCGATCCGCACGGGCACATATATAATAGCTCCGATGATGATAGGATTCGTGGCGTGCGCCGAGCCTTTCGTTCGTGTGCTGCTGGGGGAGAGGTGGCTTGACAGCGTATTCTTTTTGAGAATTTTCTGTATAGCTTATATGTTTTACCCGATCCATACATCTAATCTTAACGCCATCAAGGCTTTGGGACGCAGCGATTGGTTTTTGAAGCTTGAGATCGCAAAAAAGCTCGTGGGCATTACTTTGCTTGTATCCACAATGTTTATAAGCGTTCGCGCCATGGCGTACAGCGTTATTATATCAACGGTAACAAGCCTTTTGATAAATACGTTCCCAAACAGAAAGCTTTTGAAATACAGCTTCATTGCACAGATCAAGGATATTCTTCCTAATTTAGGGTTAGCTGTGGCAATGGGTATCCCCGTTTATTTCATGCAGTATATTCCGATACCGGCTATTGCGGTCTTGGCATTGCAGATTATAACCGGAGTTGTGCTGTATATTGCTTTGTCGGTGATATTCAAGAATGAAACGTTCTTTTATATTCTCAATATTGCCAAGGGCTTTCTTAAAAGAAGCGAAAAGGAGACAACATGAAAAAAGTTTTATTGCTCGGCGGATCGCGCTATCTGCGCCCTGTTATCAAGGCGATCCATGAGCTTGGATATTATGCTATAACCTGTGATTATTTGCCAGATAATTATGCGCATAGGTATGCTGACGAATATCATAACGTAAGCATTCTCGATAAAGAGGCGGTGCTTGAGCTGGCGCGAGATCTCGCAGTTGACGGCGTTATGTCGTTTGCGTGCGACCCCGGTGTGACCACCGCCGCGTACGTTGCGGAAAAATTAGGATTGCCCACGCACCCGTACAGATCCGTTCAGATATTGCAGAACAAGGCGCTTTTCCGCGACTTTTTGGCAGAAAACGGATTTAACGTACCGAAGGCAAGGGGATATACGGATATTTTTGAGGCAGTAAACGATGCGGATATTTTCTCGTGGCCCGTTATCGTTAAGCCGACGGATTCTGCCGGAAGCAAGGGCGTGACAAAGGTTGAGGACAAAAAGGATCTTCGAGCAAGCATAGAATATGCTTTGAGCTTTTCACACTCAAACGAATTTATAATAGAAGAATTCATTGAAAAGAAGGGCGACTCCTCCGATACCGATTGCTTCAGCGTCAACGGAGAGCTGGTGTTTGCTTCGTTTGACAATCAAAAATTCGACACGAATGCGGACAACCCGTATACTCCCGCGGCATATACCTGGCCGAGCGAGATGAGCCCCGAAAATCAAGCCGTTCTTCGCTCGGAGCTGCAAAGACTTATAAGGCTTCTCGATCTCAACACCTCTATATATAACGTTGAAACGAGAGAAAGCACGAACGGCAAGCCGTATATAATGGAATTTTCACCGCGCGGCGGCGGAAACAGGCTTGCTGAGATACTTGAATATGCAACTGGAACGGAGCTTGTCAAAAATGCAGTCCGCGCCGCAGTCGGCGACGAGATACCGCCCATGAGCGATCCCGTTTATAACGGATTTTGGGCTGAAATAATTTTGCATGCGGACAAGGACGGAAAATTCAAGAAGCTCTCGGTTGATGATGAAACGAAGCCATATGTGTTTGAGACCGATCTTTGGGTCGAGCCGGGCGATGAAGTCCACGCTTTCACTGCCGCGAACTTCGCGATCGGAACGCTCGTGCTCCGCTTTGATGACAGGGAGACCATGAACCGCATAGTCAACAATATTTACGATCACATAGAGGTCGTTGTCTGATCTCGGAGGAAAATTATGCGTGAATACGGCGGATATATTGAATTTGAATATTTTTCGGGCAGGGAATACCATGCAGATGCAATCGCGCTTAACAGCGGGCGTCACTGCGTTGAATACCTAATAAAAGCAAAAAATATACGCAAGATTTATATGCCGTATTTTTTGTGCGATTCGGTCTTCTTGGTCTGTCAAAGGTTGGGCGTTACGGTTGAGTATTATCATATTGATATCAACTTTGATCCTGTTTTTGACAAAACACCGGGGGACGGAGAATGGGTTTATGTCGTGAATTTTTACGGTCAGCTCTCTTGTGCTCGGCTTGAAAAATTAAAAGAAAAATACAAAAATATTATAGTTGACAATGTTCAGGCGTTTTTCGACAAACCGCTGCCGGGCGTTGATACCTGCTACACCTGCCGAAAGTTTTTCGGCGTGGCGGACGGCGGTTATCTTTACACGAACGCGCGGCTTTCCGGGGAG
Organism: Oscillospiraceae bacterium; assembly: GCA_015064095.1. Lineage (GTDB taxonomy): Bacteria > Bacillota > Clostridia > Oscillospirales > CAG-272 > RGIG3994. The sequence goes on from SVSW01000013.1 coordinate 19,367, forward strand.
CTTGAGCGTGATCTGTCATATGACAGAATGGAATTCCTTTTCGGACGCGCAGAGCGCACGGCGAGCGAGTTCTATTCGCAGTATGTAAAAAACAATGATCTTTTCGAGACCGAGCCGCTGAAAAGAATGTCGAAAACCACGCAAAATTTGATGCGAGGTGTCGATTATGAGCGAATACGTAAGATAAGAACGCAAAATTTTTCGCTTATGCACGAAAAGCTCGGCGCGATCAACAAGCTTAAGCTGACCGTTCCCGAGGGCGCGTTTATGTATCCATTGTATATCGAAAACGGCGCGGAAATAAGGAAAAAGCTTCAGGAAAGGAAAATATATATTCCGACACTTTGGCCAAACGTATTTGAGCTTTGCCGAGAGGACGAGCTTGAATACGATATGGCAAAAAACATATTGCCCTTGCCGATAGATCAAAGGTACGGAAAAGAAGATATAAATGAGATTATAAATGCAGTGCTCTGCATTGTAAAAAAATAAAATCAGAGAAAAGGAAAGAAAAATGTATACTGCTTATTCATTATTATTAGACTTCTGTTTTATGTCGGGAGCTTTGTTCATCGCAAAGCTTCTTCGCAGTAAGATCAAGTGGCTCCAAAATCACTATATTCCCGCGTCGGTCATTGCCGGCTTTATCGGACTTTTGCTCGGCCCGCAGGTGGCAAAGCTTATTCCTTGGAGCTCTGAGGCTTCGTCCTATCCCTACTTACTTATATGTGTTCTCTTTGCAACGCTGTTTATCGGCCGCAAGGAAAAGGTCAAGGTGAAAAAGGTATTCAAAAACGTCGGTGACACCTTCTTTATGAATATGGGTGCCGAGATATTCACCTTCGGTATGGCTTTGCTTGTCGGTGGTGGAATACTTATGATATTCTTCCCGAACATATTCCCCGAAATGTCGCTCCTGCTTCCCGCAGGCTTCACGGGCGGACACGGATATGCAGCTGCCATCGGCGGCTCTCTTAATCAGCTTCTCGGAAGAGAAGATGCAGTCTCGATCGGACAGGTATTTGCAACGGTCGGCCTTCTTGTAGGTCTTATCGTCGGCATTGTTTGCATCAATATCGCCGCAAAGAGAGGCGCAACAAGGTTTGTAAAGAAAGTATCCTCGCTTCCCGAGGAATACAGAACGGGTCTTATAAATGAGGAAAACGCACCGTCCTTGGGTAAGGCAACGATGCACCCGACGTCCATGGCTTCGCTTACATGGAATCTTACTTTGATCCTTTGTGCAACCGGACTTGGATACGGAGCCGAAAGACTTCTCAATATGTGGTTCCCGGAGCTCGGATTCCCGCTTATGTGCCTGACTATGATCGCAGGTATGCTGATCCAGCTCGTTTTGAAGCTTATAAAGTATGACAAATACGTTGATAAAAAGGTTATTGACGGCATCGGCAGCTCTGTGACGGACTATCTTGTTGCCTTCGGAGTTGCAACGATAAAGCTTTCGGTCATTGCGGAATTTTGGCTTCCGATCGTCATTCTTTGCGTGCTCGGACTTACTATGTCCTTGCTCGTTGTTTTCGTCTTCGGAAACAAGCTCTTCCACAATTTCTGGTTTGAGCGCTCCATATTCATTTTCGGCTGGATAACCGGAGTTGTTGCCGTCGGTATCACGCTTTTGCGTTGCGTTGACCCCGATATGAAATCAAAAACGCTTGATGATTACGGAATAGCGTACAGTATAATTTCCATCGTTGAGGTCTTCTTTGTGTCCTTCATTCCGTTGATAGCGGTTACGATAGGTGCTGTGTGGGCAGGTGCGATATTCACTGTCGTGGGCCTTCTGCTGTTCGGCGCGTGTGCGCTCATTTACGGTATTCAAAAGAAGAAATGGGCGGAGCTTCGCGAAGGAGAAGAAGCAATAAACCAATAATTTGGAGGATATTATGAAAAGCATACTTGAAGGCAAAAAGCTTTTGATACTCGGAGCGACATACAGCGAGTGTGTGCTCATAAAAAGAGCAAAGGAGCTCGGTGTATATACGATAGTTACGGATAATCAGCTCGATCACAGTATAAGCATGGCAAAGGATTATGCCGATGAATATTGGGATATCAGCTGGTCCGATATCGATACGCTTGCGGAGCTTTGCCGCGAAAAAGGCGTTGACGGTATCACGGCAGGCTGGAGCGAGATCAGAGTTGATTGCCTGATAAAGCTCTGCAAAAGACTTGGTCTTCCTTGCTATTGCACCGATGAGCAGCTCGACATAACGCGAAACAAGAGAAAATTCAAAAACGAGTGTATATATAACGGTGTTCCGGTCGTCAAAGAATATAAAAAGCCCGATGAGGTTGAGAATTTTCCCGTTATTATAAAGCCGGTCGACCGTGCAGGCTCGATCGGTATAAGCGTTGCCAATAACCGCGAGGAGCTTGACTGCGCATATGCATATGCTATGGAGCTCTCGCTTTGTAAGGACGTTATTATCGAGGACTATATAAGTGATGCCGTTAAGATAGATTCGTATTATATCGTTATGGACGGCGAAATATATTTTGTTTCCACGGACGACGTTATAATGGCGGCAAACAACGGAACAGACCGAATTGTTCAAAGCGGTTGGGTGCTTCCGTCTCGCCATCACGATGAATATCGCGAAAAGGTTGACGAAAAAGTGGTAGCTATGATCCGCCACATGGGAATCGAATACGGAACGCTGTTCTTCTCCGGATTTGCAAACGATAAAGGATATTTCGCAATGTTTGAAACCGGATTCAGACTTGACGGCGGATATTTGCAGGAGTATTTTGCCGAAAAGGGATATGTAAATATGCTCGATGTTTACATTTATCATGCGCTGCTGGGTCACACCCGCGATCTCTCTATCGGAAGTGATAAAAAGCCCGAGCTTAAATGCGCAACGGTAAACATCTATGCGACCAGAGGAAAGATCGCAAAGATCGGCGGATTCGATGAAATAGGAAAGCTTGAAACCTGCTCGTTCACCTTGAGATCCGCGCGGATTGGCCAGGTATGCGATGACGATAAGGCTATCTTGGATAAGATAGGAATGTATTATTTCTGCTCGGAGTCGGCTGAAGAATTGAGCAGCGATGTGAAAACCGCATATAAATTGCTTGTTACGACCGATGAAAACGGGAATGATATGATATATGACAGATTTGATCCCGAGCTTGTAAAAAGGTGGTAGGACTGATGTCTCAGATCAACGTTACCCGATCCTCGATGCCGTATTATGAGGAATATTGCGAGGAGATAAAGGACCTTTGGGAGAGCCGATGGCTTACCAATATGGGAGTAAAGCACAATCGACTTAAAGGTGAGCTTTGCGAGTATTTAAAGGTTCCGAATACAGAGCTTTTTTGCAACGGTCACATCGCGCTTTACTGCGCGATCAAGGCGCTTCGCCTCACGGGCGAGATAATCACAACTCCTTTTACGTTTGCATCAACGACCAATGCGATCGTTCAGGCAGGCTGCACGCCCGTTTTCTGTGACGTCGCGGACGATTATACGATCGACACGACGAAGATAGAGGAGCTTATAACCGAAAGAACCTCAGCGATACTTGCCGTTCACGTCTACGGCAACATCTGCGATGTTGAGGCGATCGAAAAAATAGCGAAGAAGCACTCGCTGCGAGTGATATACGATGCGGCTCATGCCTTCGGCGTTGAATATCGGGGCAGGGGAATTTGCACTTACGGAGATATCTCCATGCTTTCATTCCACGCAACTAAGGTGTTCCATACGATCGAGGGCGGCGCACTTTGCTATAACGATGCGAGCTTAACTCCCGAGATCGTTAAGCAACGCGGCTTCGGACTTAACGGCGAAGAAATAGATTGCTTTGGCACAAACGGCAAAATGAATGAGTTTTGTGCCGCAATGGGACTTTGCAATCTGCGCCATATAGATGATGAGATAAAATCACGCGGTGAGGCGTACGAGCTTTACGAAAAACTGCTTTCGGGTGTGAACGGGCTCACGCTTTTGCCCCTGCGAGACGGTATAAAGCAGAATTTTGCATATTATCCCGTGCTTTTCGATAAAGCCGTTTTCGGCAAGAGCCGCGATGAGGTCGCTGCGCTTTTGGCGGAAAACGGGGTCGTTGCAAGAAAGTATTTTTATCCGCTTGTTTCATCAAACAAGGAATTTTCGGAGGATCTTTCGTATCTGACCCCAAGGGCAGAGGAATTTTCGAAAAACGTTCTTTGTCTGCCCATGTATGCTCATCTCGGTGCTGCCGATATTGAAAGAATTTGCAAAATAATTTTAGAATAAAAGGAGAAGCTATGAAAGGTATAATTTTAGCAGGCGGTAAGGGAACAAGACTTTACCCTATGACAAAGGTGGTTTCAAAGCAGCTTTTGCCGATATATGATAAGCCCCTGATCTACTATCCGCTTTCGATGCTCCTTTTGGCGGGAATACGGGAGATACTCATTATATCAACACCCGATGACCTGCCCAATTACGAAAAACTCCTCGGTGACGGAGAGCGCATCGGCGTGAAATTCTCATATAAGGTTCAAGAAACGCCGCGCGGACTTGCCGATGCATTTATACTAGGCGAGGAATTTATTGGTGATGACAATGTTTGCTTAATACTCGGCGACAATGTTTTCTACGGACAAAACATGAGCCGTGTGCTTTGGAATGCACGCGACAGGCGCGTGGGCGCAACCATTTTCGGTTATCCCGTTAAGGACGCAAGAGCCTTTGGCGTGGTTGAGTTCGATGAAAATTATAAGGTCGTTTCAATCGAAGAAAAGCCCGAAAATCCGAAATCTAATTATGCCGTACCTGGACTTTATTTTTACGATAACAGAGTTGTCGAGATAGCGAAGAACGTTAAGCCGTCGGCACGCGGCGAGATCGAGATAACCGCCGTCAATAATGCATATCTTGAAATGGGTGAGCTCCATGTTGAGCTGCTCGGACGAGGTATGGCATGGCTTGACACGGGCACACCTGAGGGTATGCTCAAAGCAGCGGAATTCGTCCAAGTCGTGCAGGACAGACAGGGATTCTATCTTTCCTGCATCGAGGAGATCGCATTCCGCCGCGGATTTATCAGCGCGCAGCAGCTGCTTTCACTCGGTGAGGAGCTTAAAATGACGGACTACGGACAGTATCTTATCGGCATAGCTAAGGAGAACTTAAAATGAAAAAAACCGTTCTTGTTACCGGAGGAGCCGGATTTATAGGATCAAACTTTGTTTATCTTCTTCTTGAAGAAAGACCGCAGTGGCGCGTCGTTTGCGTTGACGCACTCACCTATGCTGCCAATATTCATACATTGAACGACGCAATGAGATCCGAGAATTTCGTGTTTTACAAAGAGGACATTCGAAACCGTGAGGGCATTTTCCGGATATTTGAGCGTGAGCGCCCCGATATCGTTGTCAATTTTGCCGCAGAATCTCATGTTGACCGTTCGATCGAAAATCCCGGCATATTCCTTGAAACAAATATAATCGGAACGCAGGTTATGATGGACGCATGCCGCAAATACGGCGTTGAGCGTTTCCATCAGGTCGGCACCGACGAGGTCTACGGAGATCTGCCGCTTGACCGCCCCGATCTTTTCTTCCATGAGGACACGCCGATACACACATCATCGCCGTATTCAACATCAAAGGCGAGCGCGGATCTGCTTGCGATGGCTTATTACAGAACATACGGCTTGCCCGTAACCATCAGCCGCTGCTCGAACAATTACGGTCCGTATCAGTTCCCCGAAAAGCTCATTCCGCTTATGATAAACAATGCCTCGCAGGACAAGCCTCTGCCCGTTTACGGAGAGGGGCTCAATGTGCGCGATTGGCTTTATGTCAAGGATCATTGCTACGGTATTCTCGCCGTGCTTGAAAAGGGCAAGGTCGGAGAGGTCTATAATCTCGGCGGACACAACGAAAAGGCGAATATCGAGATAGTCAAGATCATTTTGAAGGAGCTCGGCAAGCCCGAGAGCCTTATCACCTATGTTGCCGACAGAAAGGGTCACGATCAAAGATACGCGATCGATCCGTCAAAGGCAAACCGCGAGCTCGGCTGGGGGCCGACGACTATGTTCGCCGACGGCATAAAGCTCACGATCAAATGGTACCGAGAGCACATGGATTGGCTTAATGAATGTACCTCCGGCGAGTACACAAAGTACTACGAGCAGATGTACGGCAACAGATGAGGAACGTAATATGAGGAAAATATCTTCTGACAAAGAATTGATGCAGATAGAAGTGAACGTTTTGGACGAGCTTCATAATTTTTGCGAGGAAAACGGGCTCGTATATTACTTGTGGGGCGGAACGCTTCTCGGCGCTGTCCGCCACAACGGGTATATACCGTGGGACGACGATATAGATATCGTGATGCCTCGTCGGGACTATGAATTTTTGATCAAGAATTTTGGAAATGAACACTATTCTGTCTATTCATGCGATAACTGTGATAAATATCCGCTTTGGTACGCCAAAGCATTTGATAAGAGGACCGAAAAGATAGAGCCTATATTCAGAAAGAAAAATTATCACATAGGTATTGATGTTGATATATTCCCAATGGACGAGTTCTCGGATAAATCACTCGTTGAAGCTACCGAGAAATGGCGTATTATGTGTCGTAAAAAATGGCAATTCAGCCTTTTGAGAAACAGCAATACGTCCTTTGCAAGAAAAACAGCCGGAATAATAGCCCGCAACATTCTGAGATGGAATGCTAACAAAATTGCAGTTAAGATAAACAAAAAGGCAAAGACCTTCGGCTCGTGCTCTGAAAGTGTAATGATGTACGCGGACAGCAACATAAGAAAGCCTTTGTATATGCCAAAGACTTGGTTTGCCGATAGAGAATTGCATCAGTTTGAAGACAAAAAATATTATATCCCGACGGAATACGATGCACTGCTTACGGCGTTATACGGAGATTATATGACCCCCCCACCGCCCGAAAAGCAGGTAACACACCACACGTTTGAAGCCTATTATAACGATCAAGGAGAATAAATTATGAAAACAACCGCTTTGATTCTTGCAGGAGGCTGCGGTTCACGAAGCGCGCAAGCCGTTCCGAAACAGTTTCTGACTGTTGATGACATTCCTGTCATAGTATATACCATGAAAAATATACAGGCAGTCGAACAAATAGATTCGATCGTGGTGGCAGGACCGCAGGGTTGGGAAAATTTTATATATACCTATGCCAAGCAGTTCGGAATATCAAAGCTTGATATGGTTGTTGTTGGAGGCTCGACCCGCCACGAATCTATCTGCAACGGAATAAAATATATTGCAGACGCCGGCGGAACCGAAAGAGTATGCCTGTTTGATGCAAATCGCCCGTTAATACCAAAGCAAATGATAGTTGATACGATAGAGCTTTCCGAAAAGTGTGATTGCGCTCTTCTCGTTGAACCGAGCTACGACAGTATGTTTATATCGCACGATGAAAACAGTTTGGAAACGTATACCGACAGAAGCTGTCTTTACAGGGGCGAAATGCCAGAGTGTGCACGTCTTGAGGCATTGGTAGATATATACAAAAGAGCAGAAAAAGAGGGGCTGACCGAGCTCACAACAACATCGCTCTTCCTTCATTTTGGAAAAAAAGTGTTAACAACACGGGGAAATATAAGGTGCTTTAAGATCACAACGGCAGATGATTTTGAGCTGTTCCGCGCATTGCTTAAAGTCGAAAAAATGGAAAATTTAATGAAATGACGGTAGTATAGATTAAGGAGATAAAAATGTCACTTTTTGAAAACAAAACACTTTTGATTACAGGCGGAACCGGAAGCTTCGGTAACGCGGTGCTCAACCGCTTCCTTAAAACCGACATCGGTGAGATACGCATCTTATCCCGCGACGAAAAAAAGCAGGACGATATGCGACATGAATTTCAGGCTAAAATGCCCGAGGTGGCGGAGAAGATCAGCTTTTATATCGGAGACGTGCGCGATCTTCAGTCCGTTAAGAATGCCATGCACGGCGTTGATTATATATTCCACGCAGCGGCATTAAAGCAGGTCCCGTCTTGCGAATTTTTCCCGATCGAGGCGGTCAAGACCAATGTTTTCGGAACGGAAAACGTGCTGACGGCAGCTATCGAGGCGGGGGTAAAAAATGTCGTTTGTCTTTCAACCGATAAAGCGGCATATCCCGTTAACGCGATGGGAACCTCGAAAGCCATGATGGAGAAGGTCATAGTTGCAAAGGCGAGAACGACAAAAACGACCAAGATCTGCTGCACGCGCTACGGAAACGTTATGTGCTCGCGCGGTTCTGTCATTCCGCTTTGGATAGACCAGATAAGAGCCGGAAACCCGATCACGATCACCGAGCCTACAATGACGCGCTTTATTATGTCGCTCGATGAGGCGGTAGACCTTGTGCTCTTTGCGTTCGAGCACGGTGAGTCCGGAGATATACTTGTTCAAAAGGCCCCCGCTTGCACCATTAAAACTCAGGCAGAGGCTGTTTGCGAGCTGTTCGGAGGAAATAAAGAGGATATCAAGATTATCGGTATACGTCACGGTGAAAAAATGTACGAAACTCTCCTTACAAACGAGGAGTGCGCTAATGCCATAGATATGGGCAATTTCTATCGCGTTCCTTGCGACAAGCGCGGACTTAATTATGATAAGTATTTCAACAAGGGCGATACGGAGCGCAACCCTCTGACGGAATTTAATTCAAACAATACCGAGCTTTTGACCGTTGAAGAAACAAAGGCGAAGATCGCATCGCTTGCTTATATTCAGGAAGAGCTCGCGAAGGGTAAAAACTAATGAATATACTTGTTACCGGTGCTGAGGGCTTTGTCGGTAAAAATCTTTGTGCCGCGCTGAAAAACAGCAGAGACGGCAAGGATCGCACGCGACCGGCACTTGCGATCGGCGAGATATTCGAGTACGATATCGATACCGATCCGACTTTGCTCGATAAATACTGCGCCGCCGCAGATTTCGTTTTCAATCTTGCAGGCGTCAACCGCCCGAAAGATCCGAAGGATTTTATGGAAGGGAATTTCGGCTTTGCCTCGACCTTGCTTGAAAGCCTTAAAAAGCACAAGAACACTTGCCCCGTTATGATCTCCTCGTCCATTCAGGCAACCTGTATCGGACGCTATGACAGTGACTACGGCAGAAGCAAGAAGGCAGGCGAGGAGCTTTTGTTCGCCTACGGCGAAGACACGGGGGCGAAGGTTCTGGTGTACCGTTTCCCCAATCTTTTCGGAAAGTGGTGCAGACCCAATTATAACAGTGCAGTCGCCACGTTTTGCAACAATATTGCCAACGATCTGCCGATAACGGTGAACGATCGCTCGGTGCAGCTTGAGCTTCTTTATATTGACGATCTTGTGACAGAAATGCTCGATGCACTTGAAGGCCACGAGCACAGATGTGAGTTTGACGGCATTGAAACCGTGCTCACGGACGGTGGCAAATATTGCGCCGCGCCGGTCACACACAAGGTAACGCTCGGCGAGATCGTAGATCTGCTCGATACCTTTAAGGCGCAAACGGCTACTCTTATGATGCCCGAGATCCCCGACGGAAGCTTTGCAAAAAAGCTTTACAGCACCTATCTTTCATACCTTCCGAAGGAAAAGGTCGCTTTCCCTTTGAAGATGAACTGCGATGACCGCGGAAGCTTCACGGAGCTTTTGAGAACGGAAAAATGCGGTCAGTTTTCGGTGAATATATCAAAGCCCGGAATAACGAAGGGTCAGCATTGGCACAACACAAAATGGGAATTTTTCATTGTCGTTTCGGGGCACGGACTTATACAGCAGCGCAAAATAGGCTCTGACGAGGTGCTGAATTTTGAGGTCTGCGGCGAAAAGATCGAGGCAGTTCATATGCTGCCGGGATACACGCATAACATAATCAATCTTTCAAATACGGAAAACCTTGTAACGGTTATGTGGGCAAACGAGAGGTTTGATCCGAACCGTCCTGATACTTTTTTTGAGGTGGTGGAATAATGAATATTAAACTTGACTATTCCGATGTAAAATTTAAGGATAACGGCAAATTAAAGCTGCTCATTATCGTCGGCACACGCCCGGAGATCATTCGTCTTGCGGCGGTTATCAATAAGTGCCGTCAATATTTTGATACAGTGCTCGCTCACACGGGTCAGAACTATGATTATAACTTAAACGGCGTGTTCTTCAAGGATCTGAAGCTCGCCGATCCCGAGGTCTATATGGACGCGGTGGGAGACGATCTTGGCGCAACTGTCGGAAACATAATCAACTGTTCTTACAAATTGATGAATCAGATAAAGCCCGATGCGCTTCTCATTTTAGGCGACACAAATTCCTGCCTTTCCGCAATCGCGGCAAAAAGACTGCACATTCCGATCTTTCATATGGAAGCCGGTAACCGTTGCAAGGACGAGTGCCTGCCGGAGGAGACCAATCGCCGAATAGTTGATATTATTTCAGATGTCAACCTCGCATACTCCGAGCACGCAAGAAGATATCTTGCCGAGTGCGGACTTCCGAAGGAAAGAACATATGTCACAGGCTCGCCGATGGCAGAGGTGTTGCACGCAAATCTTGCCGAGATCGAGGCAAGCGATGTGCTCGACCGCCTCGGACTTCAGCCGCAAAAATATATTTTGCTCTCTGCGCACAGAGAAGAGAATATCGACACCGAAAAGAACTTCACAAGCCTTTTCACGGCTATAAACAAGCTTGCGGAAAAATACGATATGCCGATACTTTATTCCTGCCACCCGAGAAGCCGCAACAGACTTGAAAAATCAGGATTTAAGCTCGATCCGAGAGTTATTCGCAATGAACCTCTCGGCTTCCACGATTATAATAAACTGCAGATGAACGCCTACGCAGTCGTTTCGGACAGCGGAACGCTCCCCGAGGAAAGCTCGTTCTTTACGAGCGTCGGTCACCCGTTCCCGGCAGTCTGCATAAGAACGTCGACCGAGCGCCCCGAGGCACTTGACAAGGCTTGCTTTATTCTTGCCGGTATTGATGAAAACAGCCTGCTGCAAGCGGTCAAGACCGCGGTTGACATGAATGATAACGGCGATCACGGAATACCGGTGCCGAATTACGTTGAGGAAAATGTGTCGACGAAGGTTGTGAAGATAATTCAGTCGTATACGGGCGTTGTCAATAAAATGGTTTGGAGAAAAGCATGAATTTCAATGTGTTTATACCCGTGCGGATCATATCCGGCGTCGGGTGCGTAAAAAACAATCAAGATAAGCTGGCACTTGGCAAAAAAGCATTTATCGTGACCGGAAAAAGCGGTGCGGCGAAAAGCGGCGCGCTTGATGACGTTGTTTCTGTATTGGATTCAAACGGTATCGCATGGTCGCATTTTAACGGCTGCCGCGAAAATCCGCTTTTAACAGATTGCTTTGAAGCGGGAAAGATGGCGGCGGAGTTTGGCGCGGATTTCATTATTGCGATCGGCGGCGGCTCGGCTATTGATTCCGCAAAAGCTATCGCGGCTTTTGCCGCGAACCGCGATATATCCGCTACGGATATTTTTGATCCGAAAAAGCTTGAAAACGATCCTTTGGCACTTGTTGCCATACCGACTACATCGGGAACGGGAAGCGAGGCAAACGGCACGGCGGTCATGACGATGCCCGACGGTGAGAGCAAAAAGTCATTTGGCGGCGAGCGCAATTGGCCGTGCATATCGTTCCTTGATCCTGTATATACTTACTCGCTCGGCCACTATTCGTCAGTCAGCTGCGCGCTCGACGCGTTTGCGCACGCGATGGAATCGTACCTCTCGCCGAAATCGACAGATGTTTCAAGAATGCTCGCGGTCTATGCCGCAAAGAACATTTGGGATATACTTAAATCCGAGCCGAAGGAGTTTTCCGAAAACGACCGCGCGATCTTGCAGGCGGCATCATGTGCGGCGGGAATCGACATCAGCATCACGGGCACGGGCTTTCCGCACCCACTCGGATATTCGCTGACTATGCTTGACGGCGTTCCTCACGGTGCGGCGTGCGCGGCGTTTTACGGCGAATATATCGCATATAATATGAGATCCGAAGAAGGCAGAGAGCTGATCGAGAGCTTTTGCGAAAAGATAGGCGCGACGGCAGAGGAGCTTGAGGCGGTCTTGCCCAAGCTTGCAAACGTTGAGCTTTCTCTCGACGAGGACGGCATAAAAAAGCGTGTCGATCTCATTGTCGGCGCGAAAAACTATCTCAACAGCCCATATGTCCTTTCTGATGAGGAAAAATACGCAATTTATAGAAAACTGTTCTTAAAATAAACTAAAAAAGCCTCGGCATTCGCCGAGGCTTTTTATTTGGTTTGATCTTAAATTACTTAAGAGCTGCCTGTGCTGCTGCAAGTCTTGCGATCGGAACGCGGAAGGGCGAGCAAGATACATAGTCAAGGCCGACCTTATGGCAGAACTCAACAGACGTGGGGTCACCGCCGTGCTCACCGCAGATACCGACATGGAGGTTCGGATTTACGGGACGTCCGAGTGTGACAGCCATGTTCATGAGCTTGCCAACACCGGTCTGGTCGAGCTTTGCGAAAGGATCGTTCTCGAAGATCTTTGCATCGTAGTATGCGCCAAGGAACTTGCCTGCGTCGTCACGGGAGAAGCCGTAGGTCATCTGAGTGAGGTCGTTTGTACCGAAGCAGAAGAAGTCTGCGTTAGCGGCGATCTCATCAGCGGTAAGGCAAGCTCTCGGGATCTCGATCATAGTACCGACCTCGTACTCGAGCTCGACACCTGCTTTTGCGATCTCAGCATCGGCAGTTGCAACAACAACAGCCTTAACGTACTTGAGCTCCTTAACGTCGCCAACCAGCGGGATCATGATCTCGGGCTTGACGTTCCAGTCAGCGTGGTTCTTCTTAACGTTGATAGCTGCGCGAATGACAGCGGTGGTCTGCATCTTTGCGATCTCGGGATAAGTTACGGCGAGACGGCAGCCACGGTGACCCATCATGGGGTTGAACTCGTGGAGCGATGCGATGATAGCCTTGATGTCCTCAACGGACTTGTTCTGTGCCTTAGCAAGGAGAGCGATGTCTTCCTCGGTTGTAGGAACGAACTCGTGGAGAGGCGGATCAAGGAAACGAATGCAAACGGGGTTGCCCTCGAGAGCCTCATAGAGAGCCTCGAAGTCTGCCTGCTGGTAGGGAAGGATCTTTGCAAGAGCAACTTCTCTTTCCTCAGCGGTGTCGGAGCAGATCATCTCGCGGAATGCTGCAATTCTGTCTGCCTCGAAGAACATGTGCTCGGTACGGCAAAGGCCGATACCCTCAGCGCCAAGCTCGCGAGCCTTCTTTGCATCTGCGGGAGTATCTGCGTTTGTTCTGACCTTGAGGGTGCGGAACTCGTCAGCCCAGCCCATGATAGTGCCGAAGTTGCCGGAGATCTCAGCGTCAACGGTCGGGATAAGACCGTCGTAGATGTTACCGGTAGAACCGTCGATCGAGATGCAGTCGCCCTCATAGTAGGTCTTGCCTGCAAGAGTGAACTTCTTGTTCTCCTCGTCCATTGCGATGTCGCCGCAACCGGAAACGCAGCACTTACCCATACCGCGAGCAACAACAGCTGCGTGAGAGGTCATACCGCCGCGAACGGTGAGTATACCCTGAGCAGCCTTCATTCCCGTGATGTCCTCGGGAGAGGTTTCAAGTCTGACAAGAACGACCTTCTTGCCTGCTGCCTTCCAAGCCTCAGCGTCCTCAGCGGAGAAGACGATCTGACCGCAAGCAGCACCGGGCGATGCGCCGAGACCGCGACCCATGGGAGTTGCAGCCTTGAGTGCCTTTGCGTCGAACTGCGGGTGGAGAAGTGTGTCAAGGTTTCTGGGGTCGATCATAAGAACGGCCTCTTCCTTGGTCTTGTGTCCCTCTGCAACGAGGTCAACTGCGATCTGGAGAGCTGCGGGAGCGGTTCTCTTACCGTTTCTCGTCTGGAGCATGTAGAGCTTCTCATCTTCGATGGTGAACTCCATGTCCTGCATATCGTGATAATGGTTTTCAAGGATCTCGCAAACCTCAACGAACTGCTTGAACGCTGCGGGGAACTTGTTTGCCATTTCGGCAATGGGCATAGGTGTACGAACACCTGCAACAACGTCCTCGCCCTGTGCATTGGTGAGGAACTCACCCATGAGCTTCTTTTCGCCGGTAGCGGGGTCACGTGTAAATGCAACACCGGTGCCGCAGTT